>JAGRBY010000351.1 GCA_020433835.1 Anaerolineae bacterium
GTGCAGGCTAACCCGGCTGGTGACTAAAATCCAGGCTACTCGGCTGAAATCGCGTAGTACGGGCAGCAGTTCCTCGAAATCAACGACAGTTTCTAAGTTGTCGAGGATGATAAGCGTGCTCTGTTTGCTCATCCGCATCTTCAGGGCGGCGATGATTTGGTTGGTCGGACGCGGTGGTACAGGCGTGTCGTGCAATTGGTGATCGAGCATGAGGGCAAACTCGTCGACCGTGAGGGCCGGTTTTTTCGTTTCTTGAATTTCGCCCCAAGATGTAAACTGCTGCTGGCGGGCCGTAACCCAGGCAATTTCATCAAAGTAACCTGTGGCAATAAAATCACGGGCCAACGCATCGGCCAAGCTCGTCTTGCCAATACCGCCGATACCGGCTAAACAGACAAGCCGAATATCAGACTGGCTGCCTATAAGCTGGCCCAGCCGCGTGCGAAGATTATAGGGATCAAAAAGCTGGTTATATGTGGAAGGCTCTAACCGGCTTTCCAACCGGGCGGTGTGTGATGATCGAATAACATCTTCTTGGGCTTGGGCCAGATCAACCAGAGTGCGGATTGCATCGCGCCGGCGGCGATAGAATCCGCTCTCGGAGATGCCCATCGTATTGGCCACCGCAAAGCCAGTTTTATCGTCGATGTAGCGGCGGCGCAACAGTAGAGCCGCATCATGGTTGACTTCATCTAACTGCTCTAACAGGTAGAATAGAAGTTGTTTATCGAGGCTAAAGGGTAAAGGTCGTACACTTTGGTGGCTTTTTATTTTTATTTGACGGGCAAGAAAAGGCAGCACGTTTTGCAAAGATGCAGTTTGATCGAGGTCGTGCCACTGTTTGAGGGCATCTTCTAAAGGTGAGCTTAGGGAGGTGTTACTTTGTTCGGGCGGTAAATCTTCTCTCATCTCAATTTTCATTATATCACGAATGTGTGTCAGAACTAAATTGACGTAAATTAAATGATTATTATTATCTAATACCTGTAATAAAAGTCAATCATGAAAAAAATGATAGAAAAAGATAGCATTTTAACAGTAGTGTGACAGGTTAAAGTGAGGTGAAGTATGGTAGATTAGTTGTGTTATTTGTTAAGGTGTCTGTTGCTAGGCGGGGACACCTTCTTTGTGTTTGATCTATTTAAGATTATGGCAAAGGCTCGATACACTCACACAATACTCCTTCTGGCCGACGGTTTTGAGGAAGAAGCAATCCTTGTTGCAACATTGCTGCGTGAAGCTGGATTACGCGTTACTATAGTCGGGCTGCGATCATCGCAAGTAACCGGACTGCATGGTATCATCATCAAACCCGATATAAGCTTGGACCGGCTGTTAGAGATGACAATGCCAATTAGTGCCCTTATTGTACCTGAAGGGGGCGGGCATATTGAGCGGCTGCGTAGCGATCCACGGGTTAACATTCTTTTGCGTGAACGGTTAGATTGCGATGGTCTTGTAGTCGGATTGGGAGACAGGGTTGATAAATTTTTAAGGGATTATGTAGGCGATGCTGTCAAATATGTGTCGTTAGATAAATGGAAGACTTGGGCTAATAGCGTTGTCCAACAGATTGCTGCACAATTACTGGAACGCGGGAGGAGTTAGTTCGCTATGGAAATTGAACCCTATCAAATTGTACGGATGTTACTTCCGTACGAAACACACCCACTGTCTGAAGTTAGACAAACCAAACTAAAAAGCTGCATTGCGGAAGCCTGTGCCATGCGGGTAGAGGATATTCACATTCCAAAAAATAAAAAAGATGGTCTGTGGGTCTGTTTGGCGGTTACCGAAAGCATCGCTCAGCGACTGATAGCTCAGTTTGCCCAAGGCGATGCCGGCTTGCGTCCTTTGCTTGATGAATTTGTTGTGGGACAGCTTAATCAACTGGACGTTAATTATGATCAAGAAGGTTTGGCCGATGTGTACCCCGAGCACGTGTCGCTTATTCAACTGCTGTATCCGGGTGCTGAAAGTGTCACGTTAGAAGCCGTAGTAGAGCATGACCAGCACGGGCGGATGACTCTTTTGGTGCGCTTTTTGCACGGCCATGGCAGGCCATTTGTTCGGCAAATTGTTAAAATAGGGCCAACTCCGGCAATGGGTGATAAAGAACGGCAGACTTTTGATAAAAGTTTGCCCTTGATTGCGCCTCGATTGGATAATGTGGTGACCTGGCAAGGTTTGACGGGGCTAAATTATGAATATGTTGGCGGCGGTATGTTTAGTGTAACACGAACGCTGGCAGCCATGTATCAAGATCCTAAAGTTTCGCCCAAAACGATCGTGGCTGTTATCGAGAGAATGTTAGGGAGCGAGTTGGGCTATCATTGGTATGCGCGGGGTAAATTGTACGTTTCTGTATTTTCCGAAGTGTACAGCCGTGATCTTATCGAGCATTTGCGCATTCGTATACGGTCTGACTCGGCCGACGGGATATGGTCACCGCACGGAAACCCCAATTACATTGTAGGTTATGAGCGTTTAGTGGGAGATACTATTTTAAGAACCTACCCCCAACTGCAACCCGATGAACTGGTACAGATACAGGGATTGACGATCACAGCCATCGAGCCGGGTGAACTGACTTTACAACATCCAATTGAACCGGGGATTGTGGTTCGCGTAGAAACGCCGTGGTCGACCAACTTTGCAGTTGGCGACCGCGTTCTGGTTCGCGGGCAAATTGTGTATAACCGCCGTCAACGGATGATCGACATCGCCCAGCAAATTTTTGCCGGTTTTTCAGAAATGAAGGTCGATGTTACCCGCGCCAGGCTCACCTGTGGCAATCTGGCAATATCTTGCCCTAATCCACTCTTTTTCTCTGAAAGCGTTCTCAATCAGACCCTGCGCGGCAAGCGATCCCCAGTTTACGGAGCCATGGAAGCTGAAAGTATATTGGTTGATCAAAACCTTCGGGGCTGGATGATCCATCGAGAGACAATTCACGAACGCCATAACCTCTACGATTTTATAACCCTGGAATCGTATTTAAGACACCAATTGGTTAACCCTAATATACATCCGTTTTCTCTGGTAGAATACATTCATTTTGAGGAAAATTTGGTAAGAGCCACGTTGGACGAATCGGCCGATGTGCCGGAAAATCTGCATTTGCAGCGAGCCTATCAGGTCATTCTGGCCTTACGCCGGCTGGCGAGCCAATTTATGAGTCCCTCCGCCGATTTTCAGGGCGAATATTTTCCTGCCCTCTTGCTTATCAATCTGTCGATGCTTCGCCATCATGATACGCTCGGTGATGATGTTGTGCGTCTCGCGTTCGTTACAGCGGCGGTGACAGGGCGATACGTAGATGATCAAGGCGGGAGGAGTCACACCTATTTGTTAGAAAGCCGTTTTCTGAAACGCCCGCCGTTATAGGGGCGGGGCGGTTACTCTAAAGCCCGCTTCTTTAATTCGTAGAGTTTGTTCAACGCTTCCAGCGGCGAGATCGAATCGACATCGATCTCTTTTATCTCTTCCACAAGGGGATGTATCTCCGGTGCCAGGAACGACATCTGTACCCCGGAGAAAGTTTGGCGCGTTCGTTCGCGGCGCTCTCGAAAATCGGCGTTGCCCTCTAATTCCTCCAAAATTTCGTTGGCCCGATCAATAACCGCTTTGGGGATACCGGCAATCTGGGCCACGTGGATGCCGTACGATCGGTCGGCTCCACCCGGCACAATTCTATGCAAAAATATAACGCGGCCCCCTTCTTCCGTAACCGCAACGTTGTAGTTGCGCAGGTGCGGTAAATATTTGGCCACTTCCGTCAGTTCGTGATAGTGGGTGGCAAAGAGCGTTTTGGCCCTGATTTTGGGGTTGTTGTGAATATATTCCACCACGGCCCGCGCAATCGCCAGCCCATCATACGTGCTGGTGCCCCGACCCACCTCATCCAAAATAAGCAGGCTGCGGCCTGTACTCTGCGATAAAATAGCTGCCGTCTCGACCATCTCCACCATAAAGGTACTCTGACCGGCGTGAATCTCATCCTGCGCCCCAATCCGCGTAAAAATACGGTCGACCAGGCCGATCGAGGCCCGATCCGCCGGCACAAAACTGCCGATTTGCGCCATCAGCACAATTAGCGCGATCTGGCGCAAAAAAGTGCTCTTGCCCGACATATTCGGCCCGGTGATAATGTGGATCAGTTCCTCTTTCGACATCCGAATATCGTTCGAGACAAACGCTGTCGCCAGCCCGTCGGCATCGACCAACGGCATGGTTTCCACCACCGGATGGCGGCCGTTGACAATATCGAGCTGATCGTCATCGCTCAAGGTTGGCCGCGTGTAATTGTTTTGCAGCGCCACTTCAGCCAGCGCCGTGACCACATCCAGATAGGCCAGCGCCCGCGCTGTGGTTAGCAGGCGTTGGGCAGCGGCC
This sequence comes from Anaerolineae bacterium, assembly GCA_020433835.1. The sequence continues at coordinate 4,396 of JAGRBY010000351.1, forward strand.
GCGATTTGGGCGCAAACCTCTTTGAAGATGCGCACCTCAACTTCAAGCTGCCGCTCATCGGCGTTGAGAATGAGGTTTTCGTACTCTTTAAGTTCGGGCGTAATGTAGCGCTCGGCGTTGACCAACGTCTGCTTGCGGATATACTCCGGCGGCACCTGGTCGCTGGTGGCCCGTGTAACTTCCAGATAGTAGCCGAATACTTTGTTAAATCCAACCTTCAGGCTTTTGATACCAGTGCGCTCTCGCTCGACACTTTCCAGGCCCGCCACCCACACTTTCGCGTCACGCGAACCGGCAATAATCCGATCCAACTCCTCCGAAAAGCCGGACCGGATAAATCCCACTTTACCCAGCGTCGCCGGCGGTTCGTCGGCAATCGCTTGCTCGATGAGTTGAACAATATCGTGGCAGGGGAGAAGAGACTGGGGATTGGAGACTGGAGACTGGAGACTGGAGATTGGAGATTGGGCCTCACCAATTTCTTTTTCTTCCTTAGCCTTCCCCCCCCACGCTGCCAGTATCTCCACCACCCGCGGCACAACGTTCAGACTGCGTTGAATCGCCTGTAAATCACGGGGCAGGGCGATGCCTTGACTGACGCGGTTGGTCAACCGTTCCAAATCGGCGACTTCTTTAAAGCAAGTGCGTAGATCGCCACGCGTCAGGGTTTGTTGGGTAAAGATTTCAACATCATCGAGGCGTTGGTTCAGGGCCTCCACATCGAGCAGTGGTTGGTGCAGCCATGTTCGCAGCAGCCGCCCGCCCATCGCGGTGATGGTGCTGTCGAGCACGCCCAGCAGCGATCCCTGCGACGATCCGCCCCGAATGGTTTCGGTCAATTCCAGATTGCGGCGGGTCGAGGCATCGAGATTCATAAAGCTGTCGGTGCTGTAAGCGGTTAAGTGGGTCATGTGGTTGAGCGCCGCTTTCTGGGCGTCGGCCACATACTGAATTATCGCGCCGGCAGCCTGCACGGCCAACGGCTTACCGCTCAGGCCAAAGCCATCAAGCGTCGCCACATCAAAATGACGCTGCAACTCCTGTTTGGCCTGCGATAGATCGAAGCGCCAACTTTCATAGCGCGAGTAGGGAATGTTTAGCATCCGAATCGGCTGGCTGCTGATTTCGTCGGGGGTAATAATTTCAGCCGGTTTGAGGCGCGAGACTTCATTATAAACCAGCCGGTCGATATCCCGGCCCTGAAGTTGGGTTGTGCCAAAAACGCCGGTCGTAATATCGACAAAGGCGATACCGGCCTTTTGGTCATGAACAATAACCGCCGCCAGATAGTTGTTTTCGTTGTCGGCCAGCAGCGCTCCTTCAACCACCGTGCCGGGCGTGATAACCCGCTGCACCTCGCGCGGCACTAACCCGTTGATCGGCGTATTGCCGATCTGCTCGCAGATGGCCACTTTATAGCCGGATCGAATCAGCTTGGCGATGTAATTCTCAGCCGAGTGATGCGGCACGCCGGCCATCGGCACGCGCTGCTTTTTTGAAACCTTGCGCGATGTCAGCACGATATCCAACTCTTTGGCCACCAGCTTGGCATCATCATCAAACGTTTCGTAGAAGTCGCCCAAGCGATAGAAGACGATGGCGTCGGGGTATTGTTTTTTAACAGAAAGATATTGTTGTCGGCTTGGCGTTGTCATTCTTTATAACTCTCCGGCCAATTTCGTAACCGCATTGAGAAATTCGTCTGAGAGCCAATAACCGTTTTGTCGAATTTCAATCAGAAGGGGACGAACAGCGGGAATATGAAGTGATTTCTTTGCTTGAAGCAGTACCGCTGCTGTACCCGTTACGCGCAACCCGAGCTTTTTGGCTGCGGCTCGCCCTAACCGATCATCGAGCATGATAGGTTCCTGACGGTGGTAAGCCAATGCAACCGCTTGTTGTTCACTCGGATCGAGGCGATGCGTAGCCGTTTCGACCTCGGCGGGCAGCGTTGGTGGAGCAGCAACGTGAATAAAGCCGCTTAAGGCCTGATCGAGGATGACAGCTTCCGGCGAATTCTTAGCCAGTAATTCTCGATGAACCATAGGTGGAATATATAATTCAGAAAAAAGGTTTTCTAACAACCAGAGGTGATCAATTTTTGCGAGCGCGATAAGCGGGCCTGTATCACTGACGATGGTCATTTTTGCGCTTGTTCGAGCGTATCAAGGTCGGCTTTTAGTTCGGCTTCAACATCGTCTGTATCATAATTGTAGATAGAGACTTTATAGCGGCCACACATTTCAAAAAACTCGGCGCGGGACAACCCTGCCAACTCAGCTGCTTTACCGGAGGAAAGCTTGCCCAGTTCAAACATTTTTAGAGCAGCCATCAAACGGATTTGTGCTTCCAACTCTTCGGCTGTTGTCTGCACCGCCAGTTCAAAATTTTCCGGAAATGTTATTGAGATTTTGTTCATGGCAAGTTACCCTCGAATATAAATCAGTGCTTTCATAAATTATACCAAGCACAAACAATCTACGAAAAAAATTACTTTTATGTTACCTCTACAGCTTTCGCCTTCGTGATTTTGATTAAATCTTTGACCGGCAGCTCTAAATTCACGCCGCGCTTACCCGCACTGACTAAAACATTCTCCAATGCCAACGCCGGTTTATCGATATAAACCGTGAAGCTCTTATGCAGCAGCGCCAGCGCCGAAATGCCGCCGGTTTGCAGGCCGGTCAAGCTTTCAGCCTCTTTTTTCGAGGCCATCTGCACCTTTTTGTGGCCCGTTGCCTTGGCGACCTTCTTGAGATCAAGCTCGCGACTACCGGCCACCATAATCAACATCGGTTTGCCTTTAGGCGGCAGCACAACCAGCGTTTTGTACACAACCTCGTGCGGCAAGCCGAAATGATCGGCCACGCCATCCGCCGAATGAATGGTGTCGGGGAAATCGCGCACCGTGAAGGCTACTTTTTTCTGTTCCAATAAACGCATGGAGTTAAGTTTTTCAGTCATCGTGTTGGGGGTGTGGCGTGGAACGGGGGAGTTTGCTGGATGCTCCCTTCCGTCCCACATTCTATGTTCTACGTTTTACGAACGAACAAGGTCAAGCTGCGGATCGATCTCCGCTTCGTGATCCTCTAAATGCTTCAGCAGCGCCCAGGCTGCCTCCGCCGAAACCGAGCGACCGTTTTGCTCGGCTAACTTCCGTAAAAGTTCATACTGGCCTGGTTCAATATACGTAACCAGATTCCGCTTTTCCCTGGTAAACTTGCCACCTACTTTCGTCATATCTCCTCACAACGTGTTTCTAATTTATTCAGCTTTCC
>JAGRBY010000352.1 GCA_020433835.1 Anaerolineae bacterium
TATCACCGAAGTGTGGTATCAGATCAACGCGGAGGATGCCGACGGGAACTCCGTCGCTGGCTGGGTTTCGGAAAGCCGCATCCGGGTACGCGAGGAGAGTGAAGCAGGCATCCCCCTTATGGGAACGGTACGAAGCCGAATTGGCAGCAACGCCGATCCCTTCACCCAAGTCTACAGCGAACCGAACGAAAACGCCGAAGTGGTTGGTCAACTAGAGTCGCGTGCAGAGGTTGATATTCTCGACCAGGCCATCTTAGAGGTTTGGTATCAAGTTCGCGGTGTCGAAGAAAACGAAGGTACCGAAGGCTGGGTGCAGTCGCGCTACATTCAGGTTTTTGGCGAAACAGAAACCGGCCGTGTTGACCGGGGCAACACCGGCCAATTCACCACCGAATATCTTTCAAAGATGGTTAACGACCGCTTCTTCTGGCCGGCTACCATCACCACGGCCCTGCTCATTATCTTGATTATCCCGGTTCAGTTTGTGCTGGCCGTTGTCATGGCCCTGGTTATTCAGGCCCGGCTTAAAGGGAACTCGCTGTTCCTCTACATCTTTACCATTCCGATGGGGATTTCGGAACTGGCCGTAGGGATTCTCTGGTTTTCCATCTTTACTCAGAGCGGTTTTATAAACAGTTTTCTGCAAACGACCGGTTTAATCAACAGCCCGATTACCTTTTTATCGGCCGATACCCGCTACTGGATTCTCATCGCCATCTGGCTGGCCGAAGTGTGGCGGGCTACATCCATTGTGATGGTTATTGTGGTATCCGGCTTACAAGCCATATCGGATGAAGTGCTGGAAGCTGCCGAACTGTTTGGAGCCACGTTGTGGCAGCGAGTACGGCACGTCATCCTACCGATGCTGAAACCCAGCTTACAGGTGGCCTTGATTTTGCGCACTATCTTGGCGCTGCAAGTCTTCGCCGTGGTTATTGCCCTAAGCGGCGGTGATGTGGTTACCGTTTTGGCGAACGAAACTTATCGACAGTACAGCGATTTCCGTAATGCCAATGTTGCGGCGGCCTACGCCGGGTTGATCTTATTGATCTCGATGGCCAGTGCCGTTATTTATCTACGGATGATACGCAGTCAGGAGGAAATGGCCGCATGAGTACCGCAATGTCTCAAACCGATTCAGCTCAAGTTGAAGCCTCAGCTGAGGTCAAAGCTATTCACCAACAAATGTTGCGCCGGCAAAAGCTCAACCGCGCTGCAACCTACGGTGTTGCTATTTCAATTGCTCTGTGGATTTTAATTCCCATCTTTCTTTTAGGCTCGATGGCCTTCACCACGCCCGAAGCGGTGCGAACTTATCCTAAGGGAGTTTTGCCCTTTATTCCCTTCTCGTTCGAAACGATGAGCTTCTTCCTTCAGTCGGAGGGTATCATACCGGGCCTCATCAACAGTATCATCGTGGCGATTATCACGCTGGTGCTGTCAACGCTCATCGCCGCTCCGGCCGGCTACGCCACTTCACGCTTTATCTTCCCCGGTCGCGACTTTTTCCGGCTGTCGGTGCTGGCGGTGCGAGCTTTCCCCATCGTTGTGCTGTCGATTCCGCTGGCGGTGGTTTTCATCAACCTGGGTATCTACGACAGTGTTTACAGCCTGGCGTTGATGCATACCGCGCTGGCCCTGCCAACCACCATTTTGGTCATCGGCAGTGTTTTTGCCAGCATCCCTTATGAGTTAGAGGAAGCGGCCCAGGTTTTTGGATGCACCCCTTTTGAAGCCTTTCGGCAGGTTGTTTTGCCGCTGGTGCTGCCGGGTATCGCCGCAGCGGGAGTTTTTACCTTTGTGATGTCCTGGAACGAGGTTTTTGCTGCCAGTATTTTGACCGTGCAAAACCGAACGCTGCCGGCCCAAGTGTTATCTGTACTCGGCCAATCGTCCGAACCGTACCAGTTTGCCGGTGGCTTTTTCATGATGATTCCGGCATTGATCTTTATCTTTTTCATCCGCCGCTACTTATTTAATATGTGGGGCCAAGTTTCAAAATAGGAGAACACCGTGGCTGAAATTAAAGTTGAACACGCAGTAAAAAAATTCGGCGACTTTGTTGCCGTGGATGATGTGAGTATTACTATTCACGATCAAGAATTTATGGTGCTGCTGGGGCCAAGCGGTTGTGGTAAAACAACGCTGCTGCGGGCCATTGCCGGCTTGGGTATGGTCGATTCAGGCCGTATCAGCATTGGCGAGCGCGATGTTACCTACCTGCCGCCCCGCTCGCGCAATATCTCGATGGTTTTTCAAAGTTATGCCATCTTCCCGCATATGAAAGTGTATGATAACATTGCTTTTGGCTTACGGATGCGCAAGGTTGACAAAACCGAAACCGACCGCCGCGTGCGCCGTTCTGCCGAACTGCTGCACATTGAAAATATGCTTGACCGTTACCCCAGCAAGATGAGTGGAGGTCAGCGCCAGCGGGTGGCGGTGGCGCGGGCCATCGCGATGAAGGCCGAGGTGTTGCTGATGGATGAACCGCTGTCGAACCTTGATGCGCTGCTGCGGCTGGAAATGCGGGCCGAACTGAAGAAGCTGCTGTCTGAGATTGATGTGACCACTATTTATGTAACCCACGACCAGATTGAGGCGTTGAGTATGGGCGACAGAATTGCGGTCATGCGCAATGGATCGATCCAACAGTGTGACCACCCGACTAAGGTGTACGATTTGCCGTCTAACCAATTTGTCGGCGGCTTCATCGGTAACCCGCCGATGAACTTTATGCAGGGTCAGGTGCAGCGCCACAACGGCTCGGTCAAGGTGGCGATTGGCGATTTCAAACTTGAACCGGCCAATCTCTACCAGCCGATGCTGCGTTCGTATGACGGCGAACCGATTGTTATCGGTATCCGCGCTGAAAATATGGAAACGCTCAATCAACCTGCCCCGGATGCACTCAAAGTACAAGTCGATGTCGTTGAACCGCTTGGCTCGCAGAATCTGCTTACCGTGAAAATAGGCGATGATACCGTAAAAGTTTCTACCCATCCCACCTTTGATGTCCAACCTAATTCTAACGTATGGCTGCGCTTCCCGGCTGATAAAATCCGCTGGATTGATCGCGAAAAGGGTGAGGTCCTTTATCCGGCTTAGTTCGTATAAAAGCCCGAGGCTTTGCGCCTTGGCGGTTCATCTTCTAATTATTAATTATTCACCGTTCACAATTTACTTGCCCTTGTAATATGACTCAAACTACAGCGCACATCATCAACCATACCCACTGGGATCGCGAATGGTTTTTAACCTCCGTGTATACCAGCCGCTGGATACCCGGCCTTATAGATAAAATCGACGCCTTGGCTGCGGCCAATCCCCATTTCAAATTCTTGATCGATGGGCAAACGCTTGTGGTTGAGGATTTACTGCACGTGGCTCCCGAATACGAAGCCAAGGTCAAGCGGCTGGTCCGGCAGGGGCAGCTTATTATCGGCCCTTATTACTGCCAGCCCGATTGGCAGCTTACCGGCGGCGAAACGCTGATTAGAAATTTGTTTTATGGCCGCCAAGATATGGAGCGATTTGACCAAACGAACGCTATCGGCTGGCTGGTTGATACCTTCGGCCACATTTCGCAGTCGCCGCAGTTGCACCGGATGTTTGGGCTGACGGCGGTTTATGTGTGGCGCGGGATGCCGGTGCTGGAACCGTACTTCAACTGGCAAAGCAGCGACGGGCAGAGCTTGCCGGCCATTAATCTGTTCGGCGGCTATCGCAATCTCTATGGCATCACCCACGCCCCGGAGGTGGCCATCACTCGCTTGCAGGCCGAGGTCGATAAACTGGCTCCCTACTACCCTACTCCCGATATTCCCCTATTTGATGGTTATGATTTGGAAGAAGACCCCGAAGATCCGATGAGCTTCTATCAAGAAGAGTTGGCTAACCTGCCGCCGGATATACAGCTTATGGAGTCTTCGCCCGATCAATTTGCCCGTGTTGTGCGAGAGAAAGTTGATAATAAGCCCACCATCCCAGGCGAGCTAAATTCCGGCAAATTCGGCGCAACGTTTCCCGGCACCTTTTCGGCCCGCACGTACCTTAAAGTGATGAACCACGACTGCGAGCAGTGGCTTTTCCGGCGGACCGAACCGCTGGCTGCCCTGGCGCGGCTCAAGGGTCGGGCTTACAATGCCGATCAATACGAAGCCTGGGCGCGGCTCATTTTGCAGAGTACCGTCCACGACTGCATCTGCGGGGTCAGCATCGATCAAGTCCACGAGAAGATGGAGTACAATTATCGCTCAGTGTTCGATGGCGTTCGCCAGGATGTCCAGCAATCGTTGGCTTATATATTACACGACTTTGCACCTGGTCAATATGCGGTTAGCAGTTCTCCATTTTTGGCTGAGGGATGGCAAGTTATAAATAACTCACTACGCGAATACAAAGTAAATGGTATCGGTGTTTGGCCGCTGAGCGCCGAATATCCCATCGAGAAGCCGGAAATGCCGGTTGAGACGTGGCGCTGGCAAAACGATCACTACACAGCCACGGTCAATCGTGACGGCACAGTGACTATCGGCGATGCGGCGTTGGGTCGCCTGCTTATTATTGAAGAGAAAGGCGATACTTACTCTGACGAGGCCGGCACTGAGCGTGACGTTCTACGCCCTAGCGGCAGCATGATTGTCGAGCAAAAGAGCGAAAAGCACAGCGTTGTGCGATACAACATCGACACTACCTGGCGCGACGTGCGATTGACAGCCACTGTGCGATTGCTGTTCGATCCGTCGCCCATCGTTCGCTGGCAGATCGATCTCGATTCTCACGGTACCGATTTCAAAATCGACTTGGTTTTTGAGACCGGCCGGAGCGGACAAATTTACGCCGGGATGCCGTTTGATATTATCGAGCGTCCGGCGGCAGACACCGATTTACTGCCGCGCCAGTTGGACAAAACGCTGACCAAAGTTCTCTTGGGCCAACGGGAGTTGGAAGCGGTTAAAACGTTTCCTTTTCAAGATTTTGTTGCCATTTCGGATGGAACGGACACAGCGGTGGTACTGGCGCAGGGGCTGCGTTCTTATCAAGCCGATGAACGCGGCACGATTGCGCTCACTTTGCGCCGCGCGGTGGAGTGGTTGACGGCAGCCAATTTGGAGCACCGTGTTGGTGATGCCGGCCCCTTCTTCTACGTGCCGGATGCCCGCTGTGAGCGCTCCGTCCGCCACGAAATCGGCGTTGTTTTAGGAGCACCGTCGCCGGATGATGTAGCGCTGCAGCAGCTTAATGCCGCCTTCCAAAACCCACCGCTTCTTGTCGAGAGCCAGGGCCAGGGGCATCAAACCGAATGGAGCTGTTGTCAAGAAAACCTGCCGTTGAGCAGCTTGACGGTTAACGATGATCAGCTGCTGGCTCGTTTTTATAATCCCACCGCAACAGCCCAACCTCTGTCGACATCTTATTTAGAGACAGATGTCTTCGGGCAACCGCAGGAGACAATTTCCCAGCTTTCGGCCAAGCACATTGTGACGGTCAGGCTCGATGAGGCGCTGCCCGCCGTAAGTGATACTGCTCCTGTTCCGACTGTAAAGGTGCAGGTATTGGCCTGGCCTGACTGGCGCGTTGGCGATAACCACGGCCTGCCCGATCCCCACATCATCGCCCAGTTAAATGAAAACATCGCCGCTTTGCAGCAAAAGCTGGCAGGCATCGAAGCCGATTTAGCCCAGGCTACCGGGCGCGACCGCTATCTACTTGAGCATCAAACGTACGTCATCAAACGAGAGATATGCGAATATCAGCTATCGGCTTATCTAAACCAGATTAAGTTGGCGGCACAGGGAAAACTCTCCGAAGCGTATATCTTTGCCCCGGATGTCGAAGTGGCGCGTATCGGCTTGCAGCTTAACCGATTGCGCATCAAACGGCGCATTTTCGATTATGTGATTGAGGCGGTTTAGCGGGGGATAAATTGGCTTATTGGGCCATAATTCACTATCATACGCAACGTACCACAAACACTGTAACCGCTAGCCGAAAAGTGATATATGCTGCTCAATCTAAAACGTCTGCTGCCACAACGATCAAAAAAATCGAGCAAAAACCATAAGTTTGGCACGTTTGATGGGGTTTTTCTGCCAACGCTGCTAACCATTTTGGGCGCGGTGATGTATCTGCGCACCGGCTGGGTGGTGGGCAACGCCGGACTGGTGGGCGGCCTGCTGATTGTTACGCTGGCCAACATCATCACCTTTTGTACCGGCCTTTCGATTTCGTCGGTTGCTACCAATATTCGCGTGGGGGCGGGCGGCTCCTTCTCAATTATCTCCCAATCGCTGGGGCTGGAAGTGGGCGGTAGTGTTAATTTGCCGTTTTATCTGGCGCAGGCCATTTCAGTGGCTTTTTACATCTTTGCTTTTACCGAAGGCTGGCAAAGCATCTTTCCCAACCATCCGGCTACTTTGGTTTTGTTTGTTGCCTATGGGGTCTGCTATATGGTCGCTTTTGTTAGCGTCGAGCTGGCCGCCCGCATTCGCTATCCTATCCTACTCATTGTTAGCTTTTCCCTGTTATCAGCCTTTTTGGGGGCGACCGGCTTTTTTCGAGCCGAACCGCTGTATACGCCCCAACTGTGGGGCACTTTTTCGGACGGTACATTTTGGGAAGTTTTTGCCGTCTTCTTTCCGGCGGTAACCGGCGTGTTGGCCGGCGTGAATTTGTCTGGCACGCTGCAAAAGCCGCGTGAAAATATTCCGCGCGGGACGATTGGCGCGATTGTGGTCAGTTTTTTGGTGTATATGGTGTTGGCCTACTGGACATCGCTGGTGGCTACGCCTGAGGAGTTGGCTACCAATTTTACGGTGATGGTTAACAAAGCTGCCTTTGGGTGGGCTATTCAGGTGGGCATTTTGGCTGCAACCTTTTCGGCGGCGCTGAACTCGCTGGTGGGTGCGCCGAGAGTGCTGCAAGCGATGGCGGCGCACGATATTATGCCGCTGGGTAAATTTTTAGCCAAAGAAACCGCCGCCGGAGAGCCGCGCAATGCGATGTTGGTTACCGGCCTTATCGGCGTTGGCACGCTGCTGTTTGGACTGGGCGGCAATGGTCTTAACCAAATTGCGCCGCTGATGACGATGTTTTTTCTGATAACGTATGCCGTTCTCAATTCGGTGGTGCTGCTGGAGCAGTCGCTGGGGTTAACCAGTTTTCGGCCTCTGTTTCGTGTGCCGCGCTTGGTGCCGCTCATCGGCTTAGTGGGATCGGTATTTGCGATGTATCTCATTAATCCTACGTTTAGCCTGATTGCCACTGTTGTTATTTTAGCCTTGTACGAATTTCTGAGCCAGCGCCAATTGACTGCCCCCTGGAGCGATGTTCGCAGCGGTATGTTTGTGACGGTGGCCGAATGGGCGGCTAAACGGGTACTTAATTTACCGTCAGGCCAGGATCGCGCCTGGAAGCCGAGTTTGCTGGTGCCGGTTCAATCGGTGGCGGCACTACGCTACAGTTACCGTTTTCTAGAGGCAATTACGCAGCCTAACGGCTCGCTGCATATTATCGGCGGTTATGAGGCGGGCCAGCGGGAGCAAATGGCCGGGCTGCTGTCGTATGAGCAGGCGTTTGCTAAGGACGGTATCTTTGCGCGTGTCGCGCTGGTTCAGGCGCGGCGGTTCCGCTACACGCTACAAACAGCGATGG
>JAGRBY010000353.1 GCA_020433835.1 Anaerolineae bacterium
CGCAGGATTGACGGATTTTTTCCTGTATTTTCTTGATCCGTTAATCCTGCCAATCATGTTCTAAACAATAGCGAAAAACCAATGACACTAACCCATTTCGGATTTTCATGTCATTTCGACGCGCCTGCGCGGAGAAATCCCCTTGATCTTGGATAACAAGTGTATAGTGTTGGAAATTTCTCACGGTGGCTTTACCTTCCGCAAGACCATGAAGCCGGAGAATCTCCGCTTTATTCATCCTGACCTATTAAATATTGAGCAAAATTATTGCATAAACGATAACCAACAAGCTATACTATTTGATAGAAGGCTTTTATCTCAGCTTCAAGAGCTGAGCATGAATTTATCCACCCGGATTCGAACCGTTTAGATCATCGAAACCAACCAAATCAAACCTCGATTCGTAACAGCCTATCCGGCATAAACAAGCCAATAACCAGGAGATTTTTATGATGAATGAGTTAGAAACCGTTGTTCTCATCAAAGATATTGATACCCACGGCCTAAAAAAAGACGATGTCGGCGTTATCGTTCATCAATACCAAGACGGCCAAACCTACGAGGTTGAATTCGTAACCGGCGAAGGCGAAACCGTCGCCGTCTTAACCCTAACCGCACACGACGTTCGTCTCATGCGCCGCCGCGAAATCCTCCATGTCCGAGAACTGTCTCCTGCTTAAGCACAACTGTCGCTTCTCGGAGCAAACCTTTTCACCCTTCATAATTCATCCCTCATCCTTCATACTTGTCAATCAGCGCCTTCGCCCGATACCACGCCGGACCGCGACCAACCTGCACCGGCAGCCCCATGCGCCGGGTCAAATAATCATACAGCGCACGATGCCCACCCGTATCATACAAATCAAAATCATCGCTATCAGGCTGCTCCAACCCATCCGTTAATCGACGGAGCTGCTCGTACTCCTCTAAAGTAATCGCCTCGACCTGATAACCGCGCCGGATCAGAGCAAACGCATTAAAATGAACTGCCGCCTCATCGAGAGCCAATTCCAAACCCGCAACCTCAGTCAGAAAGCGATGCAAAGCCATGTAATCAAAATTATCCGTTGTTTCTTCAGCAGAAGGCAGCGGGACAGCCCCAAACAACCGTTTCAGTTCAAGATACTGTTCGTAACTCAGCCAGGCAGCTTTACCCTCCGGGATAACATTAAGTTGGAGAATTTCTGCTTTATTCATCATTTAGACCAGTAATCACCTCATCTTCTACAAACCAATTTTGTGAGATCACAAATTGCTTTACAGCCTGGGGGTTCTTGGTATAAGCAACAATTACTAAACTTTTTTCAGCACGACTACAGGCTACATAGAATAGTCTACGAGTTCTATCGATACTTGTTTCTTTACCTTCAACTTCATTTTTTATATCTGCTTGAGTACGAGTTTTTGCTCCAAAAAGCTTTTCATAACTAAATAGAAATCCTCGAGCTTCTTCATCATCTAGTATTACCATTACACGAGGAAACTCTAATCCTTTAATACCTTGATGAGTTCCAAAAACAGTATTGTCGGAAATATAGGCGGCATACTTTTCCAATTGATTGAATGGGCATTGCAACGCTCTTTCCCAAGCATCAATCTCATCATCATTATCATCATATTTAGTGCTTGCTTCAAAATTTTCATCTGAACGGGTAGTAATAATAGATAGATGTTCAGGTAGTAGAAATATGTTTAGTTTTTCTACCTTTTTGAGGACGCTCAAAAGAGATGGATCAACACCTGTATTCCATAAAGACAGCAATTCTTCTACGGCAGTATTTGCCTTCTTGACCTGCTCAATTGAATTATTACATTCTTTTAGTAACTTCTTATCTAGTAAGGGAGAATGCTTTTTCATAATCTGAGCAACTGCGAATTCATCTTCTGCTTGCTTAGCCAAAATCAATGGTAACATTCGTTGAATAAGAAATGGAATACCTGGCATAGTACCGTCGAGCAAACTTGTTGAATCTTTACGGGATGCATAAAGAGGCTCGAAAAAGTCTATAAACCCACCTCTTCTTGCTGCCATATGATGTTCGAGAGTAAGAATTTTTACTTCAGAATTCAGTTCTCTCCAGAGAGGGTCACAAGAGACATCTGCCATATGTGTGGCAATTTTTTGTTCAATTATCTGTTTATTTAAGGTTGAATTTGACTCAACGACAAACAGGCGAACGATACCTTCTTCGTTTTTGCCAGATGGTTCTTGTTCCTGCCCATCAACATCTAAACGTATTTTGTTAATTAATTCAATTACTCGCTTTGGGCATCTGTAGTTAATACTTTTCGCAGGTTTTGACCAAGAATCTGGAATGTTCGATCCTAAATCAGGCTTTCCATCCGTATAAATTCGTTGCATAGTGTCCCCGAACAAGCCAAGCGAAAATTGGTCCTGATGGATTGATTGAATCGAAAAGAAAGCTTCAATTAGCTCTTTTTTGGTGTCCTGACTCTCATCAATAAGCAATATCGGATATTTTTTGACAAGGACCCGCTGCATCAGGGGTTTATTTAAAAGGAATTCTGATGTTATCTTTATTACTTCTGCATGATTCAGCGAACCTCGTCCACTATTTGTACCATCTGGGTTATATTTAAAAGCTTTAATTTTATCTAAATGCTTTAACCTGGCTTTATTGTACTCAATTTTGGCTGCTCTATCACTTTCAGCTTTCGTACCGGCTCTTCCTTTACGTTGTTTATCTTCAAGCCCGGCTATTTCTCTTTTGATATTTTCTCGTACCCACTCTTTAATATCTCGTTGAAATGGACGGATTAAATTCCACGAAAAGCTATGGATTGTTGAGATAAAAAAATTGGGGTCAAATTCAAGACGCCTGTTAATTTCATCTCTGGCTGCCTTGGTATAGGTAATGATGGCTACCTTTTGACCGTTGAGTCTTAAGTGTTGAATTCTTTCTTCTTGAAACCTCTTCAGGACTTCCACAAGCGACCGTGTTTTCCCTGAACCAGCCCCGGCAAAAAGAAAAAAACTCTTAGGTTTTTCCAAATAAAAGAAAAAAAAAATTTCATCATCTACACTTACAGAGATGTTATGGTGGATGTCGCTCATTGCTCATTACCATTTATGTTGTCTACTAAATGCATATAATCTTTATCTTTGTATTTTAATTTGTCTTGCACCCACTCGAGTCCTTCTGCTATATATTGTGGTGGTTGAAGAGAACTCGGATCTTCAAGATAAAGAAGTTCCAATGCCATCTCTGCTTTTTTTCCTCTGTTAAGCGCATCAAACATCTCTTGAACAGCTTCGGTCAATGTCGGTTTCGATAAAGCCTGAGACATCTTTTTTGTAAGTCCTGTAGCATTACATAAACCCTTGAAAAGTTCAATATTAGAAAGAACAAGAGCATCTTCAAATGTATAGGGTATAGCTTCTTCATCTTTTGTTTTATCACTAAATGAAACTTTAAAGGGATACTGATAAGCAACAGTAACCAGAGTATTTGTAGATGTTTTTTTACAATTTTCTAAATCAAGTAATTCATCTACGTTTTCTAATTTTGGCAACCAGCTTTTTAGGGTATCATTTCCTGTTCTATAAGATTTGTTTCGCTCTGGTCGTGTTTTATTAGTGCTAGTTTCTCCAATTGAATCAATATCAGTCACCACCAAGGTCACTAATCCTAAATCTTCAATCAATGGTTTTAGACGATGCGCATGACTACCACCAATTTCTAGTATTGTTATGTATCGAAAATCTAACTCAGAAAAATGATGACGTATAAAGTGAGGAACAAGCATTCGCTCTGCAGGGCCTTCCACTAGAATGGCAGCATCTGCAAAAAACAGATCACAGTGTGTTGTTTTTAAATAGCGTGTCGCAAATTTTGAAGTCTCATCTTCTCGCCCAAACGTTTTCGATAAGTTGACAACCTTTGCACAAGGAACGTCATTCCTATTTGTTGCAGGTTTCTTACAAAAATAGCGCAAGCATCCGAAATCGATTTCGTGTGCAATATGGCTTGAGTGTGTGCTAACAATCACTTGGGTAGAGTGCTTTTTCGAATCTTTTAAGTTTTCATGATTCCGTAAAACCTTATAAGCCCTTTTGATAAATACCTGCTGAACCTGTGCATGGAGATAGGCTTCAGGCTCTTCAATTAGAACTATGTGCAAAGGTTCGATTATGTAGTCATCATTAGCCAGAGCTTTATTTGCCTTTCCTTTTCGCATCCATTCATCCCTAAAGCGAATTAGTTTAAAGACCATAGAAATCAAATTCTGATAACCTAACCCGTTGTATTTTTCAGGAAGACTAAGTGGTGATTGATTATTGTTATCACTAATCTCTGCGACATTGAATCGAATTGCACTGTCATGATCCAGTCCATCAACCGGGTTTATTTTGCTAGTTAGTGTAATTTGAGGATCGCTAAATCCTGGATATCCAAGGTTTTCCAGTTCAGAAATAGCAGAGCTAAAGCTTGTTTTTAACCTTTTATCAAATTCATTCTTAGCATTTTCAATAGCAGTTAATGCCTCTAGATCATCTTCTGTTGGCTGATCAGAAGGGTTAAGATGTTTGTTAAAATAATCTCTAAATTGGCTAGTTAATCTACTTGAAATATTTCCTAAACCGGGGCTATCTGATGTTGTAACGTCAGAAAATCCTCGTTGTGCATTAATAACATCTATTTTAAAGAGCCCCCTAAAAGGTTCTTCATCAAGAGGAAAAGATTCCTTAGGTAATGGTTGAAGTTGCGCCACTCCATCAACAGGAGCGGAAAGTTTGGATGGATCAAGTAGATATGCCTTTGTTGTAAAATGACTATGTAAGCGTCTTTCTAAAAAATCCTGCATTGACTGAGGCCATAACGCTAGCGTTGTACTTCTACTTTTGTTTTTTACGCATACTTCTGACGCTGAATTAAACTCTTCTATAAACTCTTTATAAAGATTCTCAATATCCTTAGGTTCAAAACTCAAACGCACGCCCAGTCTTCCACCGCTCCACGAAAGTGTAGGTATTAGATGGCTAACATAGTGAATTTCAGAATTGTCAACATCAAGCCAAATATCTACACAGGGAAGTACAGGTAGCCATTGTTCAATGTTAAGGTTGAGCTGTTCTGGATCCTTGCATTGTATCCAATCAGTACCAATTTTATTGATGATGCGCCAGTTGGACAGGGTTAAATCAGTTGTAGACAGTTCTTTTCGACGGCTTTGTTTGAGGAATAATATAAGTGCATCCATGGCTGATGTTTTACCACTGTTGTTTGCCCCAACGAAAATCGTTTCTCTATCCGACAAAGCAATATGACAAGATTTTAGTTTTCTAAAATTTTGTATTTCAACAAATGCAATTTTCATGATTGGTTACCACTATTCCCTGTAGGTATTCTATTCGAAAATTCATGGTGCGGGACACAGGCAAAAAACGTCATTGGTAAGGAGTATTTAGCAAGATTGACATTCAGTTCGCATCTCTTTTCCTACTCCTGCGGCATAATAATCCTCGCCTCAATCCCTACCTGATCGAGTAAATACAATAAGCCGCCGCCATCAATTAACTCCAGCGGCTTATCGCTGGAAAAATCATAAGCATCGGGGCCATAACCACTGGTGGTAACCAGAATCCCCTTGCTGGCTCCCTCATTTAACATCGTGCCGTATAAATCGCGCACGGCTGATACACCCACCACATTCTTATACCGCTTCGCCTGGATCACCACTTTGCCGCCCAGCACGGGTCGCGTATCATAAGCTATGGCATCGACACCATTATCTCGGGACATACGCGTCAACTTCGTTTCCAACCCCAATTTCCCAAACAGATTGCTCACCAAGTTTTCAAACTCGCTCGGATTTAAATCCATCAGATTAGGCCGCGCGTCCAGACCACTCAAGATGTCATCCTGATCGACAAACCGTTTATCCACCATATCAAACTCAACTACAGGCTTCACAGGTAACCGTTCGTCAGGGCGGGCCGATATTTGCGCTCCCAAATTCCTTAAACACGATAGTTTATCAATCCGAGCCAAATTAAGTTCCATAAAGCGTTCTCGAATAGTCCTAACCGAAATCAAACAAGGCCGAATATCCTGGCCGGTGGCCGGGTCTACGGCATTAACCATACCGTTAAACGTAACAACCTGAATATGTTCACCTTGATCGGCTTCCAAAATCTCGTGAATTGTACGGAGCGTCACCGCAGCTACAATGTCCTGATACAACGCCTTGATTTCCGTAAATTTTTTGGCTTTTTCCTCAATCGCGTCCTTGGTTTTGATGTACTTGTACTCAGCAGCAGTTGGAATAACATCAATCCAGGGCAACTCATACTCAATTACTAATTCCTGCGAGTCGTTGGCATACGCTAACCGGAAATTTTGGGGAAAACCGTCCGGGTACTCAGACCGTTCCAGAACCATCGTGTTATAGGTGATAATGGCCGCAGCTTCACCACTGTTGTAGCCTTGCTCAAGCAGCGTAACTTCCTGATCGCGCTGCATAACTTTTCTTTGAAAGGCTTGGCATCCCACATCATACTCTGCTTTCAAATGATCAAGTTTGGCCTTTTTCTCAGCTCGGTCAGCCTGGTAGGCTTTCATGGCCTCGTTAAATTGGTGTTTAGCCGCCTTTAAGTCACGCTGGTAACGCCCCTTCATCCCTAAAGCATTTTCCATCAATCCCATAGGCTTCACTTGTTTTATAAAGTGATCTTCGGAGGGCAAACGGGTTATGCGTGTTAATTCCTGAGGAGGAGAAAACGCGGGGTATTTCTCTTGCACCCGCAGTGAGGCAAATTCAATCGTATCGTCGATAGGTAACGTATGTTCAAGCAGAGTATTTAAGGCCAAAACCGTATCTGCCAATTCGGCATTGAGGTCTTCAGTTTCCTGTAATCGCTCGTCCAAATACTGCTGTTTGGCTTCTTTCTCAAGCTGCTTGCGCTCTTTTTCCGACTGGGCCTGCCGTTGACGTTCTTCCCGCTCTTCTTGTTTGATTTGACGTTCAATGGCTTTTCTTTGGCGTTCATGTTCCCGCAACTGGCGCTTTCGCTCAGTTTCAGCTCGACGTTGTGAGCGTGCCATATCACGGGCAATCGCATTAACTATGCTGGCCATACCTTTTCTTCGGCCCATATCTACCTACCTCCTAGCGATCAAAGATCTAAACATTCGTTGCTGTATTTAAAAGTGCAAGAGTAACAATTCCAAGCTTTAGGCAAAGTAAACTCCGCCACTCTTCAATCATATCACCCCTTTTCTCAGCGAGTCCAGCTGACCACACGCATTTGTTGTTGCATAAACACCCAACTGTCTCACGGCAACCTTAAAAATTAAAAGGAAACGGCTTTACCACTGCGGCTGGGTTAGCTAACCAATTCAATCATCGAATTTATCTCGGACTGTCATCAAACAAAACGGAAAATCATTAACTACTTGAGGAAGGGAAGATCGATAAGAGGTTGGTGATAAGATGAATAGGATTAAACTAACAAAAGTATACCGCCCTAAAATCAAAAAGCCGTATAAACCCCCTCAAAAATAAGTTAGAAAACAACCCGTAGAGCTTCTTTCTCCATCCAACAATCTACCCCACCAAACTCCACCGTAGCCCCAAATGACCCAAGAAAACTTCAT
>JAGRBY010000354.1 GCA_020433835.1 Anaerolineae bacterium
CTCCACAAATAATACAGCGAAGTGAGTTATCCATAACTGTATTGTCTACCTTAATAAGATAACCTGCAATGGGCTGCTTAAGAAGTAATTCTTAAGTGAAACCTGCCAAATTCGGGGAAACCTAAGTTCTATATGGATAAGGCAATCCCGAGCCAAGCCCTACTAAACATAGGGAAGGTGTAGAGACTATACGGTAGGCCCCTCCTAATCGAGGGTGAAGAGATAGTCCAGCCTACAAACCCGAAAGGGGCAATGAAAGTTGTAGTAGGATGCATAACCGGTTGGTCGCAGGTTCGAATCCTGCAGGGCCCATCAGGAACACTCGATATTCATGTCGGGTGTTCTTTTATTTTTCTGCCGCTTGATTTAAGCGATGGATTGCCTCATTACGTAAGGTCGGTATCGGCTGCGGCAGCCCCACCTGCTCGACCAAAAAACTGGCCGCGACCGCGCCATATAGCCCCGCTGTTCTTAAATCGCCCGTTTGGGCCCAACCAACCAAAAAGCCACCACAAAAAGCGTTTCCGGCTCCCGTGACATCAACTACATTGGTTGTAATAGCGGGGATGTGGCAGGTTTCGCCCGATTGAGCATGATGGATGCGTGCGCCGGTTGGGCCTTGCCGCAGGGCGATGATGTTCGCCCCGGCATCGACCATGCGCTGTATGAGTTCGTCCGGCGCACCGGGGCCGACCAGGCTTTCGGCTTCGAGCTGGTTGGGCGAGAAAATCTGCCCGGCGGAAAGCAGTGCCCGCAGTTCGGTATCACTTAAAGGGCGATGCGTCTCTCGAAAAGGTTCGATGCTGACAACTGCGCCCAATTCGCGCAGGGCGCGGATAAAGTTGAGATCGGGATCTTCGGGATGAACGCCCAGGTGAAAAGCTCGTGCCTGGCGATAAGCCAGCGGCACGTTCTCCAGAGTTCGCCTCAATTGCCGACCTATGACTTGACCCGGTACGCGCCATTCCTGCGTTCGATACCCGTTTTCGGCAAGATGCTGCCATGCGCGGGGAGTCGGGCAGTTCGGAGTGTGGCGCAAGCCCTGGGTGTCGATGCCGGATTGGTGCAGCCAGTCCAAGGCGCTCGCTGGGAGATCGTCACCAATGCCACTCACAAGCCCCACACCGTCGGCCCATAGGCGCATTCCGAACGCCGTCTGCGGACCACCGCCGCCTAAGGTTCCCAAGGCTGTCTGCCCATTGGGAAAGACGATGTCATCGATAATCAAGGAAAATGTTACAAAGTCTATCGGTTGCGTTGTTGAAGAATTAGAAGGGCGACGTTCGATGGTCATAGAAAGATTAGTCAGGTCGCGTAATGGTCTTCTGATAGAGACTCAGCAGCTCGGATACGTCAACATCGATACAGATATTGGTTGGCGGGATATCCGTCCAGCCGTTAGGGACAACCCACTGTTGGTGAAAATCCGGCAGCGTCATTCCGGCAGCGATCCCTTCGGTAATGACCCGTACCGGAGCCTGCCGAATGGTAAAGAGCGAGGGATTGATGACATACGCTATGGTCGAAGGATCGTGCATAGGCATCCCATCGAGTCCCGGATGAGCCTTTTGATAATAATCCATGTAGAACTGGCTGATACTGTCGAGGAATTGCGTGGTTGCTGTGGCAGTTTTTAGGTCGGCCAGGTAAGCCCTGCTCATGACTGCTTTATGCGTAACATCGAGGCCGACCATGGTGAGCGGCCAACCGGCGGTGAAAACCACGTCGGCAGCGTGCGGATCTTTAAAGACGTTCGCCTCGGCAGCGGGGTTGATGTTGCCCCCCACTGTGGCCGCGCCGCCCATCAATACCACCCCGGCCACAGCATCGACCAGGCGAGGCTCAAGCGCCAAGGCCAACGCCAAATTGGTTAGCGGCCCTAAAGAAATCAGCGTAATTTTACCAGGGTTGGCCATAACGGTTTCGACAATGTACTGTGCGGCGGGTTTGTTGAGAGGCCGGCCTTGAGGTGGCGGTTGATGGGTATTGCCCAACCCATCGACACCGTGTACTTCCGAAGCCACGCTTTTGAGCGGTACAATCAGCGGTAGATCGGCCCCATGAGCCACAGAGATATCCGGCCGCCCGGCAAATTCGACCAATCGCAGTGCATTTTGGGTAGCCAGATCAGTATGCACATTGCCGTAAATGGTAGTCAACCCCATTAGCTCTATTTCCGGCGCTTTCAGGGCAAAGAGGATGGCCATAGCATCATCAATGCCGGGATCTGTATCGATAACTATTTTTGTAGTCATTCTACCTCATTTGTAACCGTACGGCAGCCCACTAGCGCCAGCCAGCCCATCGGTGTTTTATTCAACCAGAGCCTGAGCAATTTGCGCCGCGACGTTGGCATTGTTTAATAGCAACGCCATGTTTGCTTTTTTACTTTGTGCTCCGGATAAGGTGCTGACGCGATCAAGCAAATAAGGCGTTACGGCTTTACCGGCTATCCCTTCGGCCACCAACTCGGCAATGGCCTGGTCGATTATTATCTGCGCTTTTTCAGCCGGCCATTCATCTTGCTCGGGAACCGGCACGGTAACCAGCATGCCTCCATCAAAATCCATGCTCTCACGCACTTTGATGATATCCGCTATCTCCTGCGGGGTATCGACCCGCACGTCTAAGAGCAGCCCGCTGTGACGAGAGTAAAAAGCCGGCAGTTCATCGGTTTGATAGCCCAAAACCGGAACTCCACGCGTCTCTAAGACCTCGAGCGTTAACGGCAAATCTAAAATAGCTTTAGCTCCGGCACAAACCACAGTGACACGTGTGCGTGACAGCTCGATCAAATCAGCCGACTCATCAAAAGGCTGACCGCGATGAACACCGCCGATACCGCCGGTGGCAAACACTTTGATACCGGCACAGCGTGCCACAATCATGGTACCGGCTACGGTTGTAGCTCCGTTTTCTTTGCGAGCTACGGCAATCGGAATATCGCGGCGGGCGCATTTGCGTACATTTGAGGCGGTACTGAGATATTCTAGCTGGTCATCCGTAAGGCCAACATAAATTTGTCCTTCTAAAATGGCAATGGTCGCCGGAACAGCACCCTGCCGGCGCACCGTAGCCTCGATGGCACGGGCAATCTCTAAATTTTCAGGCATAGGGAACCCATGGGTAATCAACGTCGATTCAAGGGCAACAACGGCTCTGTTTTCATTGAGGGCAGATTGTACTTCGGGGTGAAAGTTCAAATTAAGTTGCATTATCTATTCCTAGTAAATTTCAGTAAGATAGTTTGTTGATTGGACAGATGCATAGTTGTTTGTAAAAGGGCTTGGATAAACTAGTCATAGGGATTTGTTAGTTGTGCGTAGGTTTTTTGGGTCATTTTATACTCTGGAACATAAAGAATTATTCCAAAATCCACCCACGATGGGGTGGAAAGATGGTAAAAAATGCTACTGCTATGGTCTTATTACTTGGGGAAAAGTATACACGCCTTCAAGTAATGGTACCTGACTTTCTAAAGAATGTAAATCTTACGATACATTCTTGGCAGCATTACCAATCAGTTTTCATCCAGAATATCATCCAACAGGCGAGTGCCAACATGCGGGGTAGCACTATGGTTACGAATAGCAACAGCATAGAGACCCTCGGCGATTTCTTCGAGGTCATATTGAGGATTTGCCTGGCGTAATACATCGATATACTCAGCCGGGATCGAGTCGATCCCTCGCCAGGCTCCGGCCAGAACACAAGCCATCGCCCCCACAGCTGCGGCATCGCCTGATAAGGCCGATGCATAAATTGCTGCGCGTACAGGGTCGCCATCGGCCAGCGCCAGGATACCGAATGCACACGGCACCGAGTCACCTACCGCTAACGTAACACCAATAAGGTCATGAAGATTTTGAATACGTTCCATCTCGGAATAGTTGGTGTCGGTGGCCAGTTGAATAGCAAAGTCGATCCGACGCCCAATGGATGGGCCATACCAGGGATGGCCGTGCGTTAGCCCTACGTTGGCCGCCCAGATAGCGGTATCGGCAATGTCTTCCAGCGTTGTGTTAGGCGTTAATGCCTGGGCCACTGCCGCTGCCACGGCACACGTGCCCGATACGGCGATATCGCTGTAATGGGTGGGAATACAAGAAATAATGGCCTCTTCAACAGCGGCTTCAGGATCACCGGGGTGAATAAGCCCGATGGGACTAACGCGCACGGCGCTGTCCTTTGTATCGGTGTGCAAGCCGGTCAAATGGGGATCATCACCGGCTTTAAGCGCTTGAAACGCGTGCTGCACATTTTGGCTCAGCGCGGCACTGTGATGGCTGTCTAACTTATCGTACCAATCGATCAGAGTCTTCACGATGCGCTTGAGGGTTACCCGGCCTCGATTAACCACAATCATTTGCCCCAGAGCGATAGCCTGCTGCGTATCACCGGTTATCTGTCCCATTTTCAGGCGGCTGTAAAGCGGATGATTAGGGGCGGGTTCGACCAAGGTTTCAAGCCAGCCGCCGTACTTGTCCCAAGTTTGTTCCGGTTGAAAAAATGCCGGCATGGCCCAAGCGCTACCCAGGACCTGACCGAACAATGCTCCCGCAATATGAGGATAAACGTACGTTTCTATCTGCATTTAAACGACTCTATGTTCTGATTCCATATTTTCTTGAAATTTGCGTGTATTCATAGCTATCTGGGCCTGCCGCCGGATATTGTAGATAACCAGAGCGGCAATCGTTACAATCGGTGGGATCATGGTAATGAGCTGGCTGGGAATACTTAACGTTCCCAGCTGTGCTTCCAGAGCGCCGGCTGCCCCAAATATCAAGGCGGCGATAAGTGTCCCGGCCGGATTTCTATTTCCCAAAAAAACCGCAGCCAGTGCGATATAACCACGCCCGGCCGTCATATTGGTTTGAAACAGGGTCAGATAACCCATACTCAAGTTGATGCCGCCCAGAGCCGCCAAAAAGCCACTCATCAACAAGGCGATATACTGAACCCGTTTAACATTAATCCCCACCGATGCCGCTGCTATGGGATTTTCGCCCACGGCCCGCAGATGCGTGCCCAATCGGGTGCGATACAGAAAAAGCCACACCAAAGCCACCGAAAGAAAGGCCATATAGGTGACGATATTATACCCGGTTAAATTCTCGCCGTTAAAAAGTTGCCCGACAAATGGAATAGCATCGACAAAAGGAATAACGATACTGGGCATCGCCGGGCTGGCCAGGGTTGAGGTACTGCCTTTGTCGCCGGTGAGGGCAAACATAATAAAGACCGTACCGCCGCTGGCTAAAATGTTGATGCCCAGAGCCGCCAAAATAACATCCGCGCCCAACTCTAAATGGAAAAAGGCGATAATCCAGGTTAAGATCAGACCGGATGCGACACCGGCTAAAGCCCCCAACCACGGATAGATCCACACCGGCAGTCCCGGCAGCCACTCCGGCCCCAGAGCGCCGATCACAACCCCAAAAAATGCCGCGGTCAGCATAATCCCTTCCAAGGCGATGTTGATGACCCCGGCCAATTCGGAGATAAGCCCACCCATAGCCGGCAGGATAATCGGCGTCGAGGTGCGGATGATCGTGGCGATGAAGGCCGCTGAAAAAATGCTGACTAACACAGTTTCAAACGTCATCGCTTACCCCTTGGCCTCGGCGCTGTCTAACATAACTTCCGGCGCTTGGCGACGTCGCCACCAGCGTTGCATAAGCGGCACAATCCGTTCGGCGGTGATAAACAAAATAATAATCGCCTGGATAACCAGCACCATCTCGCGCGTTACATCAGAAGAACGCTCCATAATTTGAGCGCCAGTGCGCAGGTAACCGTAAAAGAGGCCGGCAATCAGCACAAGTTTCGGATCGTTGCGAGCCAACAGCGCAACCACAATCCCTTCGAACCCGATATTGGGCGACAGGGTCAGGGTCAGTTGTTTGAGCAGCCCCATCGACAGATGCGCGCCGGCCAATCCGGCCAAAATGCCGCTGACACCCATACTAAGGGTGATGACCCGCTTGGCATTGATGCCGCCATATTCGGCAAAGCGTCGATTGGCCCCCAGCATGCGAATTTCATACCCCAACGGCGTGCGCGCCATCAAAAACCAAACGGCGACAATCGCCACTATCGCTATAAAAAGGGCGATGGTCACCCGCGTGCCGGGAATGACCACCGGCAAAATGGCCGACTCCGGAAAAAATTCGGTACCGACATAGCCGGCCGTGGGATCTTTGAGATAGCGCGTCAAAATAAACTGATAGAGCTGAATGGCGATGATGTTGAGCATCAACGTGCTGACAATCTCATCGGCATTCAGGTAGGCTTTGAGTGCACCAGGAATTAGCCCCCAGATATACCCCACAAGACCGGCTACCAACAAAGCCAACCCGATGTGAACAACCGGCGGGGCCGGAATATAGAGGCTGACGATGCCCGCGCCCATAGCCCCCAAGGTGAGCTGGCCTTCGGCCCCCAGGCTGAACTGCCGGGCCTTGAAGACAATGGCCACCGACAGACCTAGCAGGATAAGGGTGATACTATCTTCGAGCCAATTACCAAAGCGATTGATGCCGCGCAGTTGCCAGCCGCCGTCGTCGGCAATGGATATTTTGGGCAGGGGACCGGTTAACAGTTCGCGGTAAGCATCAACCGGATCGCTGCTAACCATGGTCGTAATGGCGAAACCCAACAGCAGGGCCGCCACAATAACCACCACTATGCGTATAAATTCAAGCGAAAATTTTTGACGGGCTTCGGTCATAATGGATATCTATTCAGTAAACCAGGTGACTGGCACTTTATTAAGGGATGAGTAAAAGTGCCAGTCACCTGAACAGTTATTATAAGGCTTGCTCTTGCTGCTCCGGCGATTGGCGTTTGAGGCCAAGCATGTAAAGCCCTAACGCTTCTTCACTTAAGCCGGGCCGATTTTGAAAAAGTGCCACGATTTCCCCTTTGTACAAAACGGCGATCCGGTCGGCCAGGCTGAGCAGTTCGGCCAAATCGGCAGAGATGAGCAGCACCGCTTTGCCCTTATTGCGCTCCTCAACCAACTGCCGCCGGACAAACTCACTTGCGCCGATATCAACGCCCCGCGTCGGCTGGGCGGCGATCAACAGCACCGGGTCGGCGGAAAACTCGCGAGCGATGATCACCTTTTGCATATTGCCGCCCGACAGCGACCCGATCGGTGCTTCCGTTCCGGCGGCCCGGATATCAAACTTTTGCATCAACTGTTCGGCCTGCCGACGAATTTGGCGCAAACTCACCGCGCCATAGCGAGCAAATGGAGGCCGATAGTAGCGATCAACCACCAAATTATCGGCGATGCTGGCTTCCAGAGCAGCGCCGTTGGTCAGCCGATCTTCAGGAATATGCGCCACCCCGGCCTGGCGCACGTGGCGCGGTCCCCGGCCCAAGATCGATTGGCCGTTGACGGTGGCTTCGCCGGTGGTCGGCGGCTGTAAACCGCTTAAAACTTCGGCCAGTTGGGTTTGACCATTGCCCTCCACCCCGGCAATGCCCAAAATTTCGCCGCGATGCACCTGAAACGATACATCGCGCAGCAACGGTCGGCCCGTAGGCGATACGTAACTCAAACCTTTTACCTGCA
>JAGRBY010000355.1 GCA_020433835.1 Anaerolineae bacterium
CCTGCTTCGTTTTGTACAACATCCTATTCCTGATTTTTGTCTCTTGTCAAATCTGTCTCTGCGTAAGGTAAGTTAATTATTCACAATTCTTTAGTCTTTACCGGAGACGATGCTGGGAATAAAAATAGTAGGACAAGCCAACGACTTATCCTACGAAACATATTTTTAAGGAGTGTTTGCTTTATGAGTATACGTATTCCTTGCCCTCACTGCGGGGAGCGACCGGTGCAGGAGTTTGTGTATGGTGAAATTCCGGTGGTGCCGGATACCCTTACCGACCCGGACGCGCGCGATTTGGATCGAGCGTTTATGCGGGCTAACCCGGAGGGGGTTCAGGAGGAGGCGTGGTTTCACGTCTACGGCTGTCGGCGCTGGCTGCGGTTAAGCCGTGATACGCGAACGGATGAGGTTGTCGAACCGTAGTCAATACGTGAGGCTGGTGTGGAGCGGTAATTTAAAATTAGGTGACAGTCACTTGCTCAAGTGACTGTCACCGTATATTGAAGGCGTTTAGGCTGCTTTTAAGGGTTGAAGCGTTTGGCGAGATCGCGCAATTGATTAAAGCTTATCGGCTTAAGCAGCACCAGATCGGCATCATCGGAAATGCTTTTGGCTAGAAGCGCATCGGCTGTAGCCAGGATAACGCGCGTGTTTTGCAAACGCTCGTCGCCACGGATACGCTGGAGGATCTCTTTGCCGGAGTGGTGAGGCAGATGTAAATCTAACACAACCATGGCGGGTACGGTTTCGGTTAGACGCTCGATGGCTTGCTGGCCGTCGAAGATAACCTCGGTTTCGTAATCGGCCATACGTAGTGCTTGGGAGAAGATGACGGATTGTTTTTTGTCGTCCTCGATGACTAAGGCGATGGGTTTGCTGTTAGCTGGGGTGTTTTCCATTGCGTTGCTCCTGGTTTACGTGTAAGGGTAGAAAAATAGTGAAGGTACTGCCGACGCCGATTTCGCTATCTAGCGTAATGTAACCGCCCATAATGATGGTCAGTTGTTTGACAATTGAGAGACCCAACCCTGAGCCGCCGTGCTCGCGGGTAACGGTGCCGTCTACCTGACGGAAAGCTTCAAAGATATAGTCTTGGGCTTCAGCCGGTATACCCGGCCCGGTATCGGTTACTTGAATGGCCCATTGGCTTTCGGTAGGGCAAAAGATACATATACGAACCTCTCCTTGGCCGGTAAACTTGATAGCGTTGCCCACCAAGTTGGCGAGCATTTGCCGTAGCCAGTCGATATCGCCTATCAATGTTTGGGGTACATTCTCGGTTATCTCGCTTTCTAGAGACAACCCCTTTGTTTGAGCCAGAGGGCCAAACATCGACTTTGTATCTGTAACAAGGTTGGTAACGGTGAAAGAAGCCATCTTTAAGGCGACACCACCGGACTCGATGCGGGCTTGATTCAACAAGTTGTTGATGAACGAGAGCAGTTGGCTGGTGCTGTCGATGATTTCGCCGGTGGCTCCCAGTTGGTCTTGAGTGAGGTCGCCAAATACACCGGCTTGCAGCATTTCGGAAAAACCTAAGATGCCGCCCAGCGGTGTCCGTAGATCGTGGCTGACGTTGGCCAATAGCTGAGTTTTTAGGCGCGAAGCCTCAAGGGCCTGATCACGCGCCAGTTCTAAGGCTTCCTCGGCCTTTTTTCGATCCGTTATATCTGTTGCAACACCAAGTACCTGATTGACGCTGCCGTTTTTGTCGAAAATAGGCCGCTTGATGGTTTTACGCCAAACTTCTTGACCTCTGATGTTAATGATTTTTTCCTCATCGTGTCTTAGTTCCTGGCCGGTATTGATAACCTGTATTTCCTCGCGTCTATACTTTTCGACCAGTTCATTGTTAGGATTGAGATCTTTATCCGTTTTACCAAGAAGGTTGTCTAGGGAGGTTCGATAGGCGTCGGTGAAGGCTTTATTGGCCAGCACATAACGTCCATCTACATCTTTGGCAAAGATAAAGTGGGGGTTGATATCGATAACTTGTTGAAGAAATTCACGTTGTCGCTTTAAGGTTTCTTCACGCTCGTGCAGCTGCTTGGCCATGGTATTAAAAGCCAGTGCTACCTGGCCAACCTCATTATGGCTAACCAGATCGATCTGATGTCTTAGGTCACCCCGCCCAATTTGAACGGCACCGGTTCGCAGGCGCTCCATGGGCTTTATAATCAACTGCCCTAAAAAGCGTCCGGTGACGATCATGACCACAAAACCACAGATTGCCAGACCGCCACCCAATAAAAACAGAGCTGTTTGGCTGGTAGCAAAGACCTCCGCTGTAGGAACTTCGGTGACAACAACCCATTTTGTGTCTGCTACCGGCCGATTGACGCCGACAACCTCGATGTTCGCGAAGTTGAAATATGTATTTGTACTTTGCTCATCTGAGGCGTTTAAGATCGCTTCTAATTCCGGGCGGTTACGCAGGTTGGTTCGGGCCAGGGCAATATTAACATTGGTGTGGGCCACAATTTGCCCCTCTTGATTGACAATGTAAGCTTGTCCGGTTTCTCCAAAGGTGAGATCGGCAACCACGTCCCATAAAACATTCATTTGTAGACGAGCGGCAACAACACCACCATCGGAGGCATGGGCCGCGATGATTAAGTAAGGCTGGCTGGTTGCCGAAATTTCTACACTACCTAAATATAGCTCGCCCTTTGCGGCTTGCTGAAACCAGACGGACTGGGGAATGGTGAATTGGTTGGCTATGATCGGGGCATCTTTGGAGGCTCCACTGATTACATGTCCACGATTATCCAGGCGGACAATTTCTAACAGAGCGGGATTTTGTTTTAAGAGTTGATCAAGAAGATCGGGTTGGGCGGCCAGAAGTTCAGCATCCAGCAGCCCTACCACATTCATGCTGCTGATTGTTCGCTCCATAAAGGACGATACAACCTCGGCAGCGTAGCGGGCTGCTTCATCTTGGCGTTGGCGCCAGGTACGCTGCTCGGTATCAAAAATGAAGGTGTAAACGCCAACACCAATAATGAGGAGTGTGGCTAACAAGATGCCGCCAAGCAGTATCAACAGTCGCCAACGTAAGCTGTGGCGCCGTTTAAGGGCAAAGGATGCAAGCGGGCGGGTTGAAACGTTTGGTTTATTAAGGGACGACATTGCTCATACCGGGTTCTGGTGAAAAGGTCTATTATAAAAAAATCACTTCTAACTATTTTAACAAAAAATGCGATTACTTACCAGATGCATTGATGGAACTATCTTGATGTACATGGCTATTGTATTGAGAATGGGCATTGCGTAGATAGCGAACCAAAACCTGAATGATTTTGCGGGCAATGGTGCTGTGGTCATCTAATAATTCTAAAAAAGCCTCCTGATCGAGCCGGAACAGACGGGTATCCTCCAGGGCGGTTACGGTAGCCACCCTCGGGCCGGGATCAAGAAGCGAAAACTCGCCAAATACTTCGCTCTCACTAAGGGTGCTGATGACGTGTGTTTCGTTATGCACCTTCACCTCACCATCAGCAATAATGTAGAGAGAACTGCCTAAATCCCCCTTCTTGATAATGGCGTCACCCGCTTTGACCTCAATTTCTTCCAATACAGCAGCGACTTCAGCCAAAATTTCTTCTGGGGTTTCGGAAAAAATACCCACGGTTTTTAGTAAAATGATTTTTTCAACTAACGAACGCATTTTATTCTCTTGGTTCGGTGTGGTCTTATTATAATAGGCGTAGTTCCTATCATACCTGTTTTTAATAATTTGACTATATTTAGAGGGTTCTAATTGGCGTAAGGTAGAAAGGGCTGTTTTGCGAACCAAGGTGTCGGAACTGCGGGTAGCTTCGGCTACGCTTGGGGCTAGGGCTGTGAGGTTCAGTTTGGTAATCGTATAAAGGGCTGCTGCTTTGGTCCACGGGGTAAGCTGGGCCTCGGAAGCGGTAATAATATTATCGAGTTAATATTGTTGGTCTCGAGTAAGTTGGGGAACAAGGTGTTGAAGTTGGGTTAGGCTTTGTGTTGGCGTTAGATTATCTAACAAGGGCAGAACCAGGGGCTTTAAATCGGGTGAAATGGTCACATCGATAATTTCTAACGCATATGTTTTTTTCTTGTCCCATAATCCCCCTAGCGATGCACTGTCGCCTTTTAGATTATCCCAAGCCGATAAAATTGTCTGCCGAGGGTAGATAAATGATAAAAGAAGCGCGATACATCTGCGGCAGCGGGCCAGTTCATTTTTTACAGCGGTTTCAACCAGTTGGAAGCGGTCGTCCTCAGCAAAGCTGGTAATCGCCGCCAGAAACCAGGTGGCTTGCAGGACCTCAACTCTAATCTCCTGTTTTATGCGTTCTTGCTCGCTTTCAAGAGCCTGATACTTACAATGACGAAGCCCAATAAGCGCGTGGGTCCTTACCTGCACATCGGGGAAATGGGTGTGATTTTCTAAAATTGATACGGCTTCAGGGCCTCGTATTCGGCCACATACTTGAATCAGTTGAATGAGTGAGGCCTTTTTGTTAGAGGAATTTTCCAGCGCTGTTTTTAGTTGATCGATGATTTTTTCGCCGGCGGCAACCAGGGCCGTAAAGGCCGCCGACCGCACTTTGGGAGCATCTAGGCTGTCAATGACCGCCGCCCAAATGCTCGGATCATCGCGTTTTTTGGTGGCTAGTAGGGCTGTTTCCCGCACTTCCAGTTTGTCATCGTTTAGCAATTTCAATAGAAGGGGATTAAATGAGTCTTGCTCTATCTCGACCAAAACGTGGGCAGCCAAAAGCCGATCTTCGACCTGAGATGAGTTGGCCCAATCGGTTAGTTTTTGGGCCAGTTGGGTATAAAGTTGCTCCGTTTGATCGGTATATTTTAGCAGACCAACCATTGCTCCTAGACGTATATGCGACTGAGCGCTATACAGGTAAGGCGTTACTTCAGAAATTACGTTGGACCCACCCAGTGCTGTGTATGTCCGTAGCGCACACCCTTGAACTTTTGCGGAGGAGTCATCGTTAATGAGCGGTTTGACGGCTGTTGCTGTGGCGCTTAACATCAGGTTTTCGATGCGCTGTAGAGCGGTTTGCCGAATTTCAGGAGCCGGGTGGGTTAGCAGGCTTTCCAGATATTGCGGAATCGATTCGGGCATAAGCTCCTCCAGTTTATCTAAAGAATAAAGCACAACCCCAGGGTGGCGGCTACGCAGTCCTTCTTTAAAGATACCGATGTGCGAGCGATTGATCTCGATGGTGGTTTCGGGAAGACGACGCTTGACGAGTGCTTGTAGCAAGATAACCGGGTAGAGCCGGTTGATCCAGATGACAACTCCAATCCAGGCAACCAGCACCCCGAGTAGCATAATCATAATTTGCATAGAACTGAAGCCAAAGGCGGCGCTTAGGCCAATAAGCAGCACCCCGGCTAGCCCGCCGGCCACCGGTTTGATCATGCTTTCTACAACTGTCTGCGCCCGTAGCTGTAAATGCTCCGGCAGCGGTTCGTACAGTACCTGCCACGCAGCGCGATTGATGGTGTAGGCCAGAATTTCGTTTGAAAATCGGGTTATTACCACCAGCCAAAAAAGTACAATTGCAAATTGAAACAGCGTGCCTATAGCCACTGTCAAGCCTGTGCCGGCCAGAATAACGACCGGCATCAACAGCAGCCCAAATCGAAGGCCATAATGGCTGATCAGCTTGCCGGAGACAATGGCCCCTAAGATCAATGTGAGCAGGCTCGATAGGCCAAAAAAGATGCCTAAGAAGCTGGCCAATTCATCGGCGTCGGGATAATGGATTTCAACCTGATCGTAAAAAGCATTGTCCAAGGCGTAAAAGGAGATAGCGTACAGTCCGGCCAGCAAAAAGATTAAGACGATATATTGGTTTTTGAAGAGGCCGAAGAACGTGTGTTGCGGCGTAATTTCGGTCGTTTCTTCCTCGACGATCTCCTCAGGTGGTTTGGAAAATCGCAAAATATATGTCTGGACAAGCAGTGCGCACAAAAAGCTAACGGAGGTTACGACAAGCAGGTTGGGTGTTCCGACCAATCGCACAAAGCCAGGCACTAAAAATCCCGCGATAGCCTCTGATAGCGTAAGGCCGATGCCTATCAAACCGAAGAGTCGCTTGCCCTGTCGTAAATCAAACAGGTGAACGGCCATGCTCCAAAATCCTAAGTTAGCAAACGCCCAGCTTACCTCATACCAAATCGCCAAACTGGGCAGCGTCCATATAGGATGGGCTGTCTCTAGCGCCATGCGGAAAAACAGAGGCACCACGGCCAAAATCGCGAGGTTGATGGACACGAAGAGCGAAAATGAAATGTGCTTTTCTAAAAAGGTGTACCCCAGACCGCTTAAGGTCGTGACTACAGCAAAGCCAATATAGATATAAGGGATGGCTTGGGCACTGAACTTTTCTAGGAAAAGGCTGTAGGCCGCAGTTTCAGTGATAAGGGCCGGGATACCCATAAAGAAGGCATAGATTAACATCCAACTAACCAGCCAGCCTTCTCCCGGACGGATATTTAAGGTGTTCAGAATCTTGGTCGGAGTCATCTAGGATCTTATTTTTGAGCCACCGCTGCAATTAAGCCGGCGTAATCGCGGGCATCGGGGGCCGGCATCGTTTCGATGTGTAAGGTATCGGCTCTGAAACCGGCCTCGATATACCCCTGGCGAACATCATCGACCGTTAGCGGCAAAACCGGAAACGTTTTATCACCCACCGAGTAGCCTTCCGTACCGGAAACAAGGCTAACCAACAACCGGCCCTGCGGAGCGACCAACGTCTCACTGACATTGCGCATGACCTGCTTCCACTCGTCGATATCGGCCGACATCGCATCGAGGCTGGTTTGGGCAACAACCAGATCATATTGTTGCTTGGTCGAGCCAAGCGGGGCCGGATCGAGCGCGTTGCAGGTGAGCAGTTGGGTTACTTTACGCCGCATCTCCTCGGCGCGGTGGGCTACAGCCTCGTCCGTTGCCGGGAGGCCTTCCTCTTCTAAGGTCATTGCGATGTACGGTCCCCAATCGAAAGCGTCTGGCGCATCTTCTAACCAGAGGCGCACCGCGTTGAGGTTGGCCGGGAGCAGATCGCAAAAGTGAATTTCTCGTGAATATGGAGCCAGGGTAGCTACGGCAAATAGCGTTGGCCCACCGCCTAATTCGAGCGAAAGTAAATTAGGGGGCATCGTGCGCAAAGCATCAACCATACAGCGCGTTACAAACCGATCTTCGCTGTCCGGGCCGGTGTAGTAGCTGCGTAGATACGTTTGAGGGTTAAATTCGGTAACATATTCTTGGCTGATAGGTGTTTCCATTATACGCTCTTTCTACGATAAATTTGTAGAGTTCATAGAGTTTATAGAGTTGGGTACATTGGTGGTTAGTTGGGTGTCTTATCATGGGAGTTTTTTGGCGATGGCGTAGCAAACGCCGGTAAACTCATATTTGTGGTCGGCAGGGATTTTGGCAAGGTGGAATGTGGTGGGATTATAGCCGGCCTTGACGTATCCTTGATAGATATCGTCATCGGCTAGATCGACACAGTCGAATACATGGGTGCCGACAGTATTTTGGGTGGTACCGGTTGTGACCGCGA
>JAGRBY010000356.1 GCA_020433835.1 Anaerolineae bacterium
CTTTACCATCGCCTTAATGAGGATTACCGCCCGCTGCACGCGCTCTGTCGCTTCTTTCTGGAGCAGACCGGCCCACTGCACGCGCTCGGCGACCGGCAGATGCTGCCATTTTTGGTCGATATGGCGCGTCTGTACGAGCTGTTTGTGGCCGAGTGGCTTTCGGTTCATCTGCCGGAGACGCTGAAACTCAAGGCCCAGGAACGCGTTACCATCGGCCAGTCTCACCATCTCAAATTTGACATTGACCTGGTCTTGTACGATGCTAAGAGCGATGAGGCTCGCTGCGTTTTGGACACCAAATATAAAGCACCCGGCACCCCGGCCAACGATGATATTTTTCAGGTGGTCGCTTACGCCGAAGCCAAGGGCTGTCGCCAGGCGGTGCTGGTTTATCCCACACCGCTCGCGCAGCCGCTCGATGAAACCATCGGTCGCATTCGCGTACGCAGTTTAACCTTTGGGCTGGATGGCAATTTGGAAGCGGCGGGACGCCAACTTTTGGCGGCGCTCGCGATTTGAAAGTTTTGCTTGTTGCGTGTAGACAATAGTTTCGAGGGGTAAGTAGTGGCAGGGTATTCAAAACGCCCTCTGGCGGCCAAGCTGGGCATCAAACCGAACACAATGCTCTATCTGGTTAACCCACCGCAAGATTATGAAAATACCCTAGGCCCGCTGCCGGACGGCGTCAAACGGGTCGAACAGCCTCAGTCGGCAACCGGATTTATCCAAATCTTTACCAAATCCCAGGGCGAGCTGGAAGCCGAATTCCCCCGGTTGAAAGCGTCTTTGGCGACCGATGGAATGTTGTGGGTCTCATGGCCGAAGAAAGCATCAAAGGTTGAAACCGACCTGGATGGCAATATTGTCCGCGAGGTTGGGTTGGCGAATGGATTGGTTGATGTTAAAGTATGTGCGGTTGATGAAACATGGTCAGGTCTTAAGTTTGTGTATCGATTGAAGGACAGGGAGTGACATTATGGCAAAGCAACAATCTTCTCTAACGCAGGTACCCGGTTTTCGAGCCGTGGGCGTAACATGTGGGTTAAAAGACTCGGGTAAACCTGATTTGGCGCTGGTGCTGGCCGACCGGCCTTGCGCGGCGGCGGCCGTGTTTACCACCAACAGCTTTAAGGCTGCGCCGGTTCTGTACGATATGGCGCTGATGGATCGCGCCGCCCGCTCGCTGCGCGGCGTGGTGATCAATGCCGGTAACGCCAACGCTGTCACCGGCGAGCAGGGCATGCGCGACGCCGAGTTAATGGCCCGGCTGGCCGAATCGGCCTGCGGTTTACCTGCCGACACCATATTTGTGATGAGTACGGGCGTTATCGGTGAGAAAATGCCGATGGACAAAATCGAGGCCGGACTTCGACAGGCGGGCGACCAGATTCAAAGCGAAGCCGGTCGGCAAGGTCAGGGAGCGGCGGAAGCCATTATGACCACCGATCTCGTTTCTAAAGAAGCCTTCGTCCAAACGACCATCGGCGGACAAACGGTGAGTTTGGGGGGGATGGCTAAAGGCAGCGGGATGATTCACCCCAATATGGCGACGATGCTTTCGGTTATCGTCACCGATGCGGTCATCGAGCCGGCGTTGCTCAAAGAGGCACTTAAGAAGGCTGTGGCTCGCACTTTTCATCGCCTTACCGTCGACAGCGATACCAGCACTAACGATACCGTGCTGCTGATGGCATCCGGTCAGGCCGGACATAACACCATTGAGCTGAAATCGCCGGAATTTGAAACGTTTGTAACGGCCTTAACCCAACTCTGTACGCAGCTTGCCAAAGCTATTGCCCGTGACGGTGAGGGGGCTACTAAATTAGTCGAAGTTATTGTTCGACGGGCTGTCAGCGAAGCCGAGGCCGAAACAGCGGCCAAAACCATCGCTACATCGCCGTTGGTTAAAACCGCTCTATTTGGCAATGATCCCAACTGGGGGCGGGTGTTGGCTGCGTTGGGGCGCAGTGGGGTCTTGCTTTACCCCAATAGGGTCTCGTTATGGTTAGGCGATTTTGAATTACTCCATAACGGCGAGCCACAGGCTTTCGATGAAACCGCTGCTCACGATTGGATGTCCGAGGCAGACACCGTCAAGCTTGTGGTTGATTTAGACGTCGGTCAGGCTGAGGTTGCCGTTTGGACGTGTGATTATTCTTATAAGTACATCGAAATTAATGCCGAGTATCATACGTAAGGTAGGGGTAAGGGGTAGGTAGTAAGGATTAGGGGTTTTAAAGTCTATTACTTCCTACTCCTTTTGTGAACAACGAAAATTCTTTAAAGGTATTGTTGATGACAACTGTAAAAGTTATGTATTGGAAGGACATCCCCTGCACTGTGCGGGCCGAGGCCGGACGCCGGCAGCGCGTGTCGCGGCCACTGCCGGATATCTATATGGCGGTGGTTGATGCTGTTGCCATGAAGGAAGGGCTAACCGGCTCAGATGCCTATCAAGATGCGTTCCACTGGGGCGAAGCTGAGGAAAGAGATGGTACCGTGGCAGAGGCTGCCGATGCCGTCGTTGAAGAGATCTTGGCCAAATATCCAAAATCTTGGCTGATCGAACGTGGCCAGCAAGCCGGCGCATCAATTGAGGATGAAACGGCCCCGTAAATCATCCTCGCCTCGCTTGTTCCCTCAACAGGACAGTTAGACTATTGTCAACGTCTTCTTAACATGCTAACTTGGTTATATCTGCACACTTAACCTTACTTAGGATCGTGAATTAAATAACTTTCTCATTTGCATTTAGGTAATTAGTAAATAGTAATTGGTTATTCAATCCCCAGTCTCCAGTTACCAGTTACAAATTACAAATTACCCGACAGAATTAGGTAAGTTAATTAATTCTCATTCCTTAATAAAGGTTAAAGGTTCAAGTTCAATCCTGTAACCGGGGAAGCATTGACAATGACATTTAACGTTCTGGGCAGCAATCCATTTTCATCGATCACCCATCGACGAGGGACTTTATGCTGCTAAAGATATGGGGAGCAAGAGGCTCTATTCCGGCACCGCTCAAACCGGATGATGTTCACCAAAAAATTATGACGGCTCTCCAATGGGCCGGCGAGCAAAATATTAATCTGGCCGATGCCGCCGGTAGGCAGGGTCTAATCGACAAACTGTCTTTAAGCGGAAGTACAGCCGGAGGCAACACAACCTGCGTTACCATCGAATGTGGCGACGATCTTCTCATCTTTGATGCCGGCTCTGGTATTCGAGAATTAGGGGCCTACTTGATGAATGGCCGTAATGAGCACGCCCGCAAGCTCGGTTTTTATCGCGGCAAGGGGCATGCTCACCTCTTTTTTACCCACACCCACTGGGATCACATCCAGGGCTTACCTTTTTTTGCCCCGCTGCATGTGCCCGGCAACCGCTTTGATATTTACCACGTTCACGACCATGTTCCCGATACACTTGCCAAACAAATGGAGGCAACCGTCTTTCCCCTGCGGTTTGACCAAATTCAGGCCGACCTCACTTTTCACCAGCTCAAAGAGGGTCAGTTGTTAAAAATCGGTGAGGCGATGATCAGCAATGCCGAGTTGAAGCATCCCGGCAAAGCCTACGCCTATCGGGTTGAGGCTGACAATGCTATTGCCATTTTGGCAACGGATGCCGAATACAAAAGCCTTGATAATACGGATACGCTTAAATACCGAAATTTCTACGCCAACGCCGATCTACTTATTTTCGATGCGATGTTCTCGGTGCGCGAGTCGTTTGTTAAACAAGATTGGGGTCACAGTTCGGCTCTGATTGGGGCCGATATTGCCGGTGAAGCCAACGTAAAGCGGTTGGTTCTCTTTCACCACGACCCAACCACCACCGACATCGAGCTGATGCAACTTAAGCAAGAGACCGAAGAGTATATTCAAAGCCAGGGGTTGGCGATTGAAGTGATTATTGGCCTGGAAGGTTTTGAAATTACGCTTAATAATCCAACAGTGACGACCGATTTTTACATTACCGAGTGGACCAAGAACGGTATTGTCTTTTTAACCTTGTCCGGCAAATTTGGAGGCCAGGCTACGGAGCGTTTCAGAAAACACTTGGCCCGTAGCCTTCAGACCCATCAGGTGAATAAGGTCATTTTGAATATGGGCGGCGTCAGTGATATGCAGATGGCTGGCATCCAGGCGCTTGTCGATGCCCGCAGTGCGGTGATGAGCCTGGCCCTGGTAAAATTACCGGAGAATGTATATCGCGTCTTCGAGTTATCGGCTACTACCGATTTTTTCGCCATCTATGATGATGAGAAATCAGCCTTGACCGCGTTTAATTCGCATTAGCGGTGATAAAGTCGCCGGCTGAAATTGCCTGTCGTTCTATTCTTACTAAAATGGTCGGATGGCAAAAAAAGGTAGACGTCCCCCGGCGCGATCCATGTCGCGCCGACAACTTCCTCCATACACGGGTTTAATTCTTGTTCTTCTCACGTTTCTCACGCTGACAATTCTGCACAGTATTATCGTGCCGATCACCCAGGGTGAGGACGAATTAGCCCATTACCGCTACATCAGCTTTATGGCCGAACATAACCGTCTGCCCATAAACAACGCCGAACGAGAACAGGCCTGGTACCGCTCCGATTGGCCGCCGCTTTACCATTTGATTGTCGGTTGGAGCGTGACCTGGCTCGATACGACCCGTCCGCATCTCAAAGATGTCGGCGAATCGCCCCGCCGCCGTCTGGTTGGCGACATTTTCTACCCACGCCTCATCATCTACACCGAAGATGCCCGCTGGCCCTGGCAAGACGGCATCCTGGCCTGGCACATCGGCCGCTTCATATCGATTGCCTTCGCTACAGCAGCCCTCATCTTCACCTACCTCACGGCTCTCGAACTGGCTCAAAGTACAAGGTTGCAAGGGTACAAAAACCAAAACCATCCAACCATCCAACCATCCAACCATCCAACCGACTCTAAAAACTCTACAAACTCCATAAACTTTATAAACTCCCCACCTCTACTCGCTACGCTAGCCACCGCCCTCCTCGCTTTCACCCCGCGCTTCCTCTTTAGCTCGGCGATGCTCGGCGATGACAGTCTTTTTATATTGCTGTCGGCAGCTTTTATATGGCTGTTGTTGCGGGCCTTACGGGGCGATGATCGCTGGTGGATTTACGGGCTGATGGGGCTGCTGCTGGGGCTGTCGATAACCACCAAATACAGCACCGGCCTGCTGCCGTTGGCTATTGTGCCGGTGGTCTGGTGGCGGGTGCGGCAAACGGGCCTGTCGTGGTCGCAAGCTATGGGCCGTTTGGCTGCTGCCTGGTTGGGCGTTATCGTGGGCGTAAGCTGGTGGTTCGGCTGGATCGGGTATTACTTCAACACTATTCGCGAGGATGGTCTTGTTTTCGGCCTGCTCAGCCCGCTTTTGGCCTCCGGACCTGATGTCAGTATGCGTCGCGTTTTTGCCTTTTTCGGCGGTGGCGAATTTACCGGGTCGCTTCGGCCCGATGCTGTAGCCGGTGGCTCGTTTGGCGCGTGGTGGGTTTATCTATTCCAAACTTTCTGGGGCGTTCCTATTCTCGAACACGATCCGTTTTTTCCGTGGGCTTATCTGGGTGTTCTACTCTTTTGTGTGCTGTGTTTGGTGGGGCTTTGGTGGCTGTGGCGATTTGCCCCGGCACCGATGTGCGTGACGCTCGGTGTACTTGCTTTGATTGTAGCGCTCCTAATGCCGTTTCCTATTTTACGCTACTTTCTTACCTTCAACATTCTCGAAACCGGCCAGGGACGCCACATTCTCTATCCGGCGGCACAGGCGATTCCGCTGCTGTTGGCGATGGGCTGGCTGGTGTTTGTTGGTGGGGTAAAGGCTAAGGCTGAGGCTAAGGCAAATCTTTCGCGAGTTAGAGATCGAACTCGACTCTCCCTCCTCCCTGTTTTGCCTCTTCTCCTCTGGTCTCTTTTTCAACTTGTCGCTATGAACCGCACTTACCCCGATCCGCTGCCGGTGCAAACTACAACTTTTGATTCGGCTTCGATTCCGCAGCCGCTTAAGCACAATTTTAATGATGATATCCAGCTTTTGGGTTACGATTTTCAACCCGATCCCGATCAAGCCATTATCAATCTAACCCTCTTTTGGCAGGCCCTGCAGCCGGTTGATGAAAACGTTCGTACCCAGGTTCAACTGGTCGATCCCGATGGTCAAGCCCGTTTCACCTGGGTAAGCCATCCGATTAACGGTCTCTACCCGACGCGTGCCTGGGACAGCGGCGATGTCATTCGCGACGAACTGCCGCTGCCGCTGGCTGCCGTACCGGCAAATTCATACAACATCCAACTCAATCTGCTGCATGAAGCCGAAGACACACCGCTCAACGCCGAACCGTTTTCGTTTATCCAGTTCGATCTGGGCAAAGTCCAACCTATTCCCCAGGCCGCCACGCTGTCCAACGGTCTCGAATATCGGTTGTGGGTAGGTGATAGACCGGTGCGCAGTCGCCAAACGCTTCCGCTTACCTGGCTGCCGAAAACTGACACGGCGGTAAAATGGAATCTTATCGATCCCAACGGAGCGACTTATGCGCCCGTGGCTACCGGCGATGCCACCGCTATCTTCATCGTTGAGCCTCATTGGCCCAGCGGCGACTATCGGCTTCAGCTTGAAAACGAAGCGATAAAAACCGAACCCTTATTCACCGTCGCCACCGAAGCCCGGCTGTTCGCGCTACCGCCCGAATTAGCCTCCCATCCGCATTGGACGCCGCTCGAAGCGAATTTCGGCAATGCTATCAAACTGCTTGGCGCAGCCCTGCCTGTACGGAAGCTGGAACCGGGCGGCGTCCTGCCTATCGAACTGGCCTGGCAAAGTCTAGCCCCGGTACTGCCCGATGCCGTCACCTTCGCCGTTCTTCTCGATGCCGAGCAGCAGCCCTTCGGCAGCGTTGATCGCTATCCGTCCGGCTTCTACAGCCCCATGCTGTGGGCTACCGGCGAAGTTGTACCCGACTCCTTCTCCTTGGCTGTTCAGCCCGATGCTCCAGCCGGCATCTACAATCTGCGTGTAGGTCTTTATCACCTTATCGACGAACAGCCGCAGTCACTGCTTCTCTTTCAAGATGGTCAACCGACCGAAAACAGCGCTGTTGTACTTGGCCCCTTTAAGGTCGGTGGTCCTCCCCCCGATCTTGTTATCGTTAATCCAGCGCCGCAATTTGTTATCAACCAAACC
The DNA here is from genome assembly GCA_020433835.1 of Anaerolineae bacterium. Next base: position 7,198 of record JAGRBY010000356.1, read on the forward strand.
CTTGGCGAACAAATCACGCTCCTAGGCTACGATATTGAACCGCAGCCAGCAGTCAGCCATCAGCCATCAGCCAACGAAAACCAATCAACCGATAACCCAACTCCCCAACTCCCTAACTCCACAAACTCTACAAACCCTACAAACTCCCTAACTCTAAAACTCTACTGGCAGCCCATCACCCAGCCGAGTGCCGATTACACCACTTTTTTTCATCTGCGCGATGGTTCGAATCAAAATGTAGCGCAGAAGGACGCGCCCCCTGCCGCTGGTCGCTACCCTACCAGTCTGTGGGACACCGGCGAAATCATCATCGATGCAATCACGCTGCCCCTCGACCAAATTGAGGCCGGACAG
>JAGRBY010000357.1 GCA_020433835.1 Anaerolineae bacterium
ATACACCATCGATATTGCTCCTGATGGCGAAGCTGGCCTTACGATGTACGCCACGGCCCATTACGATGTCGTGGCGGTCGACCAAAATATGCCTATTTACGATGGCTTAGAGGTCATTCGCCGGATGAGTGCCGTGGGCGCTCTACCGCCGACCATTATGATTACCGGCAGCGGCAACGAGCAAATTGCTATAGAAGCGATGAAGCTTGGAGCCAGCGATTACATTGTCAAAGATACCGACGGCCGCTATCTGGAACTGCTGCCTTCTGTGATCGACCAGGTGCTGGCCAAAGAGCAGCTTATTCAAGACCGGCAAACCGCTATAGCCAATCTCCAAAAAGTCAACGGCAATCTCGCCCTCCTCAATAGGGTCAGTCAGGAACTAACCGCCTCGTTTGATCTGCAAAAAATCGTCGCCACGCTGCTGCAATCTGTTACTGAAACCATCGGAGCCGAAGGTAGCTCAGTATGGTTAATGGAGCCTGCCCCAGAGCTAGGACTCATTTGCGAGGCCGCATACCATCGCTCAGACCAGCAAACGCCGGTCAACTTACGTTTGCAGCCCGGTCAGGGTATCGCCGGCTGGGTTGCCGAACAAGGTGAAAGCGTCATTATCAGCCGCCCCTCCGACGATCCCCGTTTTGCCCCCCAAATCGATCGCGAAACGAAATGCATGACGGCTTCGCTGTTAGCGGTTCCGCTTAGCGTGCGAGGCTCGGTTATCGGCGCGCTGGAGGTCATCAACAAAATCGAAGGGCCATTTACCTTTGAAGATCGGGCTTTGGTGGAAACATTGGCCGCCTCCGCCGCCATCGCCATCGACAATGCCCGCTTAGTTGAGGCTCTGCGCCACCAAACTGAACAGCTCCAGGCTCGCAACGAAGAACTCGATGCCTTTGCCCACACCGTTGCCCATGATCTCAAAACGCCACTTAGCCCGATTATCGGCCTGGCCGATCTGCTTACCAAGTACCAAACCGCGTTACCGCAAGCCGTAATTACCGACTCGCTCAGCACCATTTCGCGCAACACCCACAAAATGAATGACATTGTAAATGAGCTGCTCCTGCTGGCCACCATCCGCGATAACGACGTAGAAACAGAAGTACTCGATATGCTCAGCCTGCTCAACGAGGTTAAACAGCGGCTAGAGCACATTATTGAAGAAAAGCAAGCGATTATCACCCTCCCCAACCGGTGGCCGATGGCCATGGGTTATGGTCCGTGGATTGAAGAAGTGTGGGCCAACTACATCAGCAATGCCATTAAATATGGCGGCACCCCGCCCCATATTACCATCGGTGGCAAAACACTGCCTAACGGCATGGTGCGCTACTGGGTACACGACAATGGCGATGGCCTAACAACCGAAGAACGCTTACGCCTTTTTGTTCCTTTCACGCAAATTAAAAAGACAAAAGCCGAAGGGCATGGTTTAGGGCTATCGATTGTACATCGTATTATTGAAAAATTGGGGGGAAAAGTGGGTGTAGAAAGCGAAGCGGTAGCGGGCCGAGGCTGTATATTTTACTTTACACTCCCGGCTGCACCGGCAATCGTTCCGTTAGAAGTAACCACAGAATCACTGGCGGCCTACTAAATCCTGTTCTAAAAACTCTTTCAAACTGACCGACATCGCATCGACCGCCTCAGAACGGGCGGCGTAATGCACTTTATAGCCGGCCTCAAGCGTAAGATAAACCAAACCGGCCAGCCGCAGCGCACGCAAATGGTGAACCACCGTCGGCGCGCGCAGCCGCAAACGGCGCGCCAGTTGCGCCGGGGTTAACGGCTCGGTGGTGAGATAGCGCAAAATACGCAGGCGGGTTGGGTCGGCCAGCGCCTTCAAAGCGTGAAACAGCGCGTCGGGTACAACCTCGCCGGGTACCAGTGAGGCGTTGCCCGGACGCCCACCAAACACAAACAACATCTTCTCTGCTGAAACCCGCAAATCGCAAATTAACGGCGTAATCCAAAACGAGGGAATGAGAACCACCTCAGAAACCCGCAGTTTATCGCCAAAACGAAACCCTTCCGACAGGGCCTCAAGCAGTTCCGGAACATCCAACTTTTCAGCCAACTCCTGCGATCGCTCAACCGCTTGATCAAGCGCCGGCCGAATTCGAATTTCCTCCTCGGCAAAAAAGACCTCATAATAGGTTTGCAGCGCCTTAAGATACCGCTCACCCGCTTCGTCCAAATTTTCCCACAGGTTCAAAACATCGTTCACTTTATTGGCCGAAAATTTATACTCCCGCAGCGCCGAACGCAGCAACTTCTGTTCCGGCTTGGTCCATTGGCTTCGCAGGGCTACGCCTTCCAGCACGGTTCGGGCTTCATTTGACACCTTTGAAGACAGAAACAGAGTCCGTATACGATCTTGCGGAGATAATTGGGCTAAATGCTGCAACGCCGTAGCGCTATCTTTGGGGCGCGGCAGCGAGTAAACCCACTGCATCGCCCCCTCATAAAACGGGCTGACCTGCTGCAAAATCTCCCGATCCGGAGCCGGCAGGCGCGATCGAACGCCGGCAGCCCAGGCCCCACGCAAACCAAAATTTTCCGGATCGTGGAGGACGGTCAGACTCATAAACAGATCGTACGCTGTGCCGATATCCCACAGCAATTGGGGGGGCGATTCGAGGCTAGACATAACCTCCATTGTACCTAATTTTTCCAGCAGGCCAAAAACAGACATCAAAATCTATCACGGCTACGTTTAGCAAACTTCCTGTTGCACCCGTGGGTATTGCCCTTTCAAACGCAGCCCCCAGGTGATCAAAAAATCCCCAATCAACGCTGCCAGCCAAGGTCGAAACTCAGGCCGCTCATCGGCTAGCTGAACCGCCAGCCGCGCCATCTCCGCTTCCGCTAAATATTTTTCTTGCTGATATTCTGCCATTTTTTCCCACAGATACATGCTGCTCTCCTTAAAGACACCTCGTATGACAAATTTAACTTTGTCTTACACCTAAGGTGGGCCTAAAACTTCGATTAGTATCTTGACCATTAGATAACCATCTCGAAATTTAGATTAATATCTATAATATTAGATTATCATCTAACATTATTTTTGTCAATAGCCAGTTTTGTGAGCGCCTTACTCTATTGTTTGCCTTTAGTTTTACGAAGCGTGCAAAATTTGGTAAGATACCGACCGGCGAAGTTTGCTTACAAATACCTATCAAAGGAGAAACCATGAAAATTGAACATATAGCATTTAACGTAGAAGATTCGGTCAGTTCAGCCAAGTGGTATGTTGAAAATCTGGGCTTGACCATTGTTAGAGGTGCCGACGAGTCACCCTACATTCACTTTTTAGCTGATGACTCAGGCAAAAGTATGCTGGAATTTTACAGCAATCCGGCGGCCATTGTCCCGGATTACAACGCAATGAATCCCCTCATTTTGCATATTGCTTTTGTAGTCGATGACATTGAAGGTGCGCGCGAGAAGTTGTTAGCGGGCGGAGCAACGGCCGTGGGCGAAATCACCAGCGCTCCCAACGGTGATAAGTTGGCCATGTTGCGCGATCCGTGGGGCTTGGCGGTTCAACTGGTAAGCCGTATTGAGCCGATGATGTAGCGCGAGCGTAGAGATTGGAGACGAGAGATAAGGAGATTAAGGCCAGAAACGGTTTTAGGCGTTAATCTCCTCATCTCTTCGTTTAAACTTAACGTTTATTTTGCCGATAGGCCCAGTCGAGCAGTTCGACGGTGTGGTACAGGGGCAGCGTCACACCTCGCTGCGCTAAGTGGGTCTGAATTTGGGTCAAACAGCCGATGTTGCCGGAAACAACCGCTTGGGCGCCGGTATTGAGGATATGCTGTACTTTGCGCTGGCCCAATTGGTGAGCGATTTCCGGCTGTTCGATGTTGTACGTTCCGGCCGAACCGCAGCACAAACCACCGTCGCACAACTCCAGCAGAGTCAGACCGGGAATGCTCGATAGCAAGTTGCGCGGCGCGTTACGGATGCCCTGGGCATGCAGCAGGTGACAGGCATCCTGGTAGGCTACCGTCAGCGGCTCTCGAAGTTCAGCCGGAGGATTGAAGCCTAACGCATCGAGAAAGACACTAATATCCTGCACTTTCCCGGCAAACATCTCGGCATCGGCTTCTTCCGGCAGCCCCTTAAACAGCAGACTGTACTCCTTCATACCGGAGCCACAGCCGGCGGCGTTGGTGATAATAGCATCGACCTCATCCGGCTTGAACACCTGCAAATTTTGACGGGCTAGCTTCTTGGCCCGCTCCTCTTCCCCAATATGCATCATAATCGAGCCGCAGCAGCCCTGCGCTTGCGGAATAACGGTTTCGACCCCATTTTCAGACAGAACCCGCACAGTGGCCCAATTGATATCAGGATTGAGTACCGTCTGAACACAGCCGGAAAGCAGCGCAACCCTGGCTCGGCGGCGGCCTTTGGCCGGGTAAATCGGCGGCAGGGGTTTATCCTCCGGCAGAGTGGTTGGAGCTAGCCCCATCATTGCGCCTAATTTTTCCGGCATGACGCCTTTGAACAGTTTACCAACTTTACCGGAAGTAACCGCCGCCCGAAAACGGCTGGGATAAGGCAGCGTCTCGGCGATCATGCGGCGGGCCATGGTGTCCATTACGCTGCGCTTGCGCTTCGGCTCGCTGTAGGCGCGATAGCTAACGATTAGCTCATCATAGCGAACCCCCGATGGACAGGCCGGGACACAGCCGATGCAGCCCAAACAGCGATCGAGATAGGGTTGGGCTTCTTCGACAGTCAGATTTTCTTCAAGCACTTCCTTCATGAGGTAGATGCGCCCGCGCGGCGAATCCATTTCCTCACCGAGTACTTTATAAGTGGGGCAGGCAGCCAGACAAAAACCGCAGTGAACGCACGATTGAATGGCCTCAGCCATAATTTCGCCACGGGGTCCATATTTTGTGATGTCGATACGATGTTGCATTTAAATCTCCAGAAATTTTCCTGACGGATCGAGGGCTTGTTTTACGCGCCGGGCCAGCGAAATGCCCGGACGTGGCCCAATAAACGGGCGACCCGGCGGGCCAAAAAGAACCAGGCCCGGCAGGTTCAGTGTGTTAAGCAACCCATCGAGCTGCTCAATATCCGATACAGCCAACCAGGCAACGTTGCCGCCGGCGGTATAACGGCGCAGTGGCTTGAGACTGAGCATAACATTTTCTAGAAGCGGGATGCGTTTTGGTGAAATAGGCACTTTCACCAAATGCGAGCCATCGGGCACCCACGAGAAGGCATTAACCTGCTGCCATAGGGCTGCATCGACCTCGGCTTGAATAACCTCGTGAGAGAGCATCTCGGTTTTAGCGCTAAGAAATGCTTGCAGACGTTCGATGCGACCCGGCAGTGCGTTTGACAAGCCACCTAACCGCATAATGAGACTAAATTGACCATCAGCGAGCGGTTCTAAATCTAATACATCCATTTCATTTGGCGCGGTAAAGAGGCTGTAGATGGCTTCCAAGGCCGGCCCCAGACCGGCAAAAACGGTCTTGAGGGTGACATAGGCCCGGGGTTCGGGAAAAACCTTGAAGCTAACATCGACAAAGGCCCCAAATCGACCGGCGCTGCCAACCATAAATTTGGGTAGATCGAAGCCGGCGGCATTCTTAACAACCTTGCCGCCGCCACGCACCAGTTGGCCCCGGCCATCGACAAAGCGCACGCCGATAATAAAATCACGTACGCCACCATAGCGATATCGGCCCGAACCGGCGGTGTTGGCGGCGATAATGCCGCCTAGCGTCGCTCCCTGTTTGATCAATGGGGGGTCAAACGGCAAATATTGACCATGTTCGGCCAGCGCCGCGACGATATCGCGGACCGGCGTGCCGGCGTAGGCGGTAAAGGTGTACTCGCCCGGCTCATATTCGATGATGCCTGACAGACGGCTCATGTCGAGGCGGGTGGCCCCGTTGAAGGCCGTCGATAAGGCCGGTTTGGTGCCGCCGCCAATGGGCAGCAGCGCCTGATTCTCCTTAATAATTGACTGCAATTCTTCGAGGGTGGTTGGTTGTGGACTCATTCGCGTGAGATGATCCCCTTTGCTTCTAACGGGTGCATGCCGGTCATTTTGAGAGCGGGCGCTTCGCCGCCGGGGAACATTTTGCCCGGATTTGATATTTCTTTGGGGTCGATCTGGCGGCGGATGGTTTTCATCGTTTCCAGATCGATTTCGCTGAACATAGCGGGCATGTAGTTGCGTTTTTCCATGCCAACGCCGTGTTCTCCGGTAATCGAGCCACCCAGTTCGACGCACATTTTGAGAATTTTACCGGCCAACTCTTCGGCGTGTTCCAGTGCGCCCGGCTCGCGACCGTTGAAGAGAATGAGCGGGTGCAGGTTACCGTCTCCGGCGTGGAACACGTTGGCGATATCGAGACCATATTCCTGGCTGAGGCGATCAATTTCAGCCAAAGCTTTGCCCAGATGGCTGCGCGGCACAACCCCGTCTTGAACAACGTAATCAGGACTAAGACGACCCACCGAAGAAAATGCGCCCTTACGCCCTTTCCAAATTCTTAGCCGTTGTTCAGCGTCTTTTGCTACGCGAATTTCATAAGCACCAGACTCTTTGATAACATCCATAATTTCTTCGAATTCGGTCTCGACCTGCTCGGACTCGCCTTCTAATTCGACGATGAGCAGTGCGGCGGCATTTTCGGGGTAACCGGCGTCAACCGCCGACTCGGCGGCTTTGATGGCCAGACGATCCATAATTTCCATTGCGCCGGGCAATAAACCGGAGGCGACAACCATCGCCACGGCATTGCCGGCCGTTTCCAGATCGTTGTAGGCAGCCAGAACGGTGCGGTAGAGTTCCGGTTTGGGCAGCAGCCGAACGGTGATTTCCAACGCGACACCAAACAATCCTTCAGAGCCAACGAAAAGGCCGACCAGATCCGGCCCGACACCAACGCCTTCCAGGCTCTCGCTGCCGAATTCAACGACTTCGCCATCGGCCAAGACAACTTTGAGACCTAAGATGTGGTTGCTGGTCATACCGTATTTGAGGCAGTGCGCTCCGCCGGAGTTAAAGGCCACATTACCGCCAATGGTGCAGACCGATTGGCTGGAGGGATCGGGCGCGTAGTAGAGGTTGTAACGGTCGGCGGCTTGCGAGATTTGCAAATTGACCACGCCCGGCTCGACCACGGCGATGCGCTGTTCGGGATCGAGCTTTTTGATGTGATTGAGCCGGTTGAGGGCGATAACGATGCCATCTTGAATCGGCAGCGAGCCACCTGACAAACTGGTACCACTACCGCGAGCGACGTACGGCACACTGAACTGATGGCACAGCCGTACCGTTTCAATGACTTCCTCTTGGCTCTCAGGAATAACCACGGCAGAGGGTTTGGTTTGAAAGGAGGTGAGGGCATCAGACTCATAGGCCAAGAGTTGAACACCCTTGGTCAGCAGACGCTCTTTAGGGTAGATTTTCTGAAGGGCGGCAAAAAATGGTTGGTGGTTCAATAGACAACTCCTACCTAATGTGCAACACTTTTTAAGTTGATCCATTGAGGGCCA
>JAGRBY010000358.1 GCA_020433835.1 Anaerolineae bacterium
ACTTGCAAAATTTTGCCACCACTTATTTATAGAAAAAAAAGTCGTTGCAAAATTTGGCGACACCTGATTCTCGTAAAAAAAGTCGTTGCAAAATTTGGCGACGCCTGATCGACATATGAAAAAGTCGTTGCAAAACTCTGCACCGACCGATTCTCGTAAAAAAACAAGCCGTTAGAACTCCAGATAACCAGGTGAGCCGGGTGTCTGATATCCTGGGCGCTCACGGCCCCATCGACATTGACGAACGGGTTGAAACGTGGCGCGAGAGCGGCTGGGACGGCTACAATCCCAATGCTAAACCGTATACGGCCGCTGAGATTGAAGCCGAACGCGAACGCTATTACTAATCACCTCAGTTTAGAGTTTGGGAAAATAGACAAAATTAACAGAATTTATAAGATTAAATCAAACAAAAATCCTTTTAATCTGGTAAATCCTGTCCAATTATCGAACTCAGCAAACCACGATGCGAGGCATCGTTCCTACAGTAAGGAAAAGGGAGATTGGGGGGAGCTACCCCCCCACGCCCCCCGGCCTACGGCGTTTTCCTTAGCAGGTTAATCAATAACCGTTATTAACAACGAGCAGTGGTTATAGGAAGGCGCGATAGTGCTCTACATAGACCCTAGTATTTTCAGGCAATGGGGCTGATGGAGAATGTTTTGTGGTCTGTGTACAAATCGCGCTTATGCCTTAACCACTGCTCTTTTCGATCTTGATTACGTCACCTCTTTAATAATCCCCGCACGATAGGCTTCGAGCAGCATTTGCAGCTCTTCGGTTTCACACTGGATGTATTCCCCTTTATCGGTATCTTTGATGCGCAGCCGACGATGGTTACGCTCCAAAATAATTGTCTCCGAACGAATATCCAGTTCCTCTTCAATAGCTTTTTGGCTCGACTGAAACGGATCGTGCGAGGCCAGCAGTAAACCAAACGAGTTGTAGACCAGGGTATAGCCGGCAATGCCGGTTTGCTTTTGGTAGGCTTTCGAGAAACCGCCGTCGATTACAATCAGCTTGCCGTTGGCTTTGATGGGGCTTTCGCCTTTGCTGACTTTAACCGGCACGTGTCCGTTGAGAATATGGGCCGTCCGGGGGTCAAGCCCAAACTCTTTTAAGATGCGGTCGGCTGTTTCTTCCTCATCGCGATAGATGTAGTAGGCGTTTTTGGTTTCGGTGTGGGTGGCAGTATCATCAATGAAATAGCGCTCAAACGTGGCCATCTTATCTTTACCAAAGATGGGCGATTTCGCGCCGCTCCACAGATAGAGCATCATATCGAGGCCATCTTGCTTTTGCGGCGTCCCTTCTGTTGAAAAGTAAGCCTGGCGAGCCAGCCGTTCGGCTTCATCCATAAAGTCTTTGGTTTTATAAGGCTTGCCGCCCATCGAAAAAGTTGAAAACGTGCCGTCCTCTTCCATAACAATACAGCCGTGGTACAGCAGGTTATTATTAAACACCAAATACATACTGCCCTTAGAATACAAAAACCGAACGTGCTCTTGCAGCCGCTCGCTGTTGGTAAAGGACAGTTTCAACCGTTCCATAACATCCTTCTCGCCGTCGCTCAGTTCATAAGGATTATTGGGGTCAATGGTAGGGAAGAGGGTATCGTTGAGTGTATACTTCTTATCCTTGATACAGACCGTGCCTGCTTCATGATCGATCTTGTCTAACAACAAGCGCTCTTGCATCTCGAACTCCGGCTGGCGCATCACTAACTGGCCCTCAAGCTTGAGTTGGATGATGGCAATCGCCTTGTGCATTTTCGACATCAGGCTAATCTCGTGCTCGGTGTACTCCTTTTCCATCGAAGATTTGGGCCTAAATTTGAGGCAGGGATCATCGGCATAGGTATTTAAGGCAAACGTTGCCAGCGGCAGCATGCTGATGGCGTAGCCATCCTCCAACGTGGTCATATTAGAATAGCGCAGGCAAATGCGGATAACGTTGGTAATACAGGCCTCGCTACCGGCGGCGGCCCCCATCCAGACGATGTCGTGATTGCCCCACTGGATATCAACCGAGTGATAGTCCATCAGCGTATCCATAATAATATGCGCCCCCGGCCCCCGGTCGTAAATATCGCCGATAACGTGCAGGTGGTCGATAGCCAAGCGCTGGATCAGATGCGACAGCGCCACAATAAACGGTCTGGCCCGCTGCGTCGAGATAATAGTGTTGATGATGCTGCGATAATAGTCGTGCTTGTTTTCCAGGCTTTCCTGCTCGTGCAGCAGCTCCTCCATGACGTAGGCAAAATCCTGGGGCAGCGCCTTACGCACTTTCGAGCGGGTGTATTTCGATGACACCACCCGGCAGACTTTGATCAAGCGAAACAGCGTAATGCGATACCACTCATCGGCATCCTCGACGGTTTTGAGAATAAGCGACAGTTTGCGCTCGGGGTAGTAGATGAGCGTTGCCAGCGTGCGCTTTTCTTTATCGGTCATTGTATCGGAGAAAATCTGGTCGATTTTGCGCTTGATTGAACCGGAGCCGTTTTTCAACACGTGGATAAAAGCCTCGTACTCGCCGTGTACATCCGAAACAAAATGCTCGGTGCCTTTGGGCAGGTTAAGAATGGCATTGAGGTTGATAATCTCGGTTGAAGCCGCCTGAATAGTGGGGTACTGCCGGGCCAACAACCTAAGGTAGTGCAGCTCTTTGTCGTTTATCTCCATTGATTTTTCCTTTATTGATTTGATGGTTGGTTCGTTTGATGGTTCGATTTGTGTTGGGTGAGGAATACAAATCGAACGATAGCGTTTATTCACGCGTCGGTCAAGCGTAAGCGTTGGTGGATCGATGCGTATGTTGTGCCAACAGGGAACAAGGCCAAGCTTACTGTTCCTTAGTATAACGCAAAGTACCAACAAAAAAAAGGTTAGTTTACACTGACTTTAGGAGAGGACGTCAGCAGCAAGAAGACGAACGACTATGCATACGAAGAGAATAAACTCATCAACACCTTGGAGATTGGGGGAATGAATCGATACAGAATGTGAAGACTTACATTCTATAGGGTAGCATTACAAACTTATCTCATTCTATAAAAACTAACTGCTCAATGTTCCTTTTGGGACGACTCAACGCCAGATCATGCGTAGTCTGCAAATTAATCCAAAACTCGGGGGTAGTGCCAAAAGCTTGAGCAAAAAGCCATGCGTTCTCCGGCGTCACGCTACGTTTGCCATGCACAATTTCATTGATACGTTGAACCGACACGCCAATATGTTTAGCAAACGCCACCTGAGTTAGGCCATAAGGTTTTAGAAATTCTTCTAATAAGACTTCGCCGGGATGGGTTGGAATACGATTCTCCGGAATCATAACAAAACTCCTCACATTTTAGTGATAATCTACTAACGCGACATCGACAACGCCATTATCTACCCATCGGAAGATAATACGCCACTGCTGATTGACTCGAATACTGTAAAATCCCGCTAAATCACCCTTTACAGCCTCAAGTCGATTACTTGGTGGAGAACGCAAATCGATTAACCTGTGGGCAGCATTGAGTATATCGAGTTTCAATAAGGCTCTTTTAGTAACATCTGGGGGGGAAGCGGCGTACTCGATTAGTAGTGCGTTGATGATACAAATCGGCGGTAGCAGGATCACGCAAGGAAATAATCATAGGCCGTTCTCATATAAATAAAGTGTACAATTTTCATGGGTGCTGTACAAATACACAAGTGTTTCTCCATCAAACAAAACCACGCCCTCACTTTACACGAACAAACCAAGCTGTATTATAATACCCGTTCGTTGTAAAAAAGCGTGTTAGCTATCAGCCATCAGCGGTCAGCCTTTAGCTGATAGCTGATAGCTGATAGCTAAAAGCTAAACGCTGAAAGCTCCCAACATTCTATGCTCAAACTGGATCGTTTCATCCAACATTATCACATGGCACTTTTGGCTGGGCTGGCCGTTCTGTTTCTGGCGATGCGGCTGCCGCAGTTGACTCTGCTGCCGCCCTACGTGGATGAAGGGCTGCACATTAGCCGGGCCTTCAACGTGCTCGACGAGGGCCAACCGTTTGTCTATACTGAAGGCGGCAAGTATCTGCAAATCTGGCTGATTACGCCGGTAGTCGCCCTCGGCAGCGACCCGCTGTGGAATGCGCGGTTGGTGTCGGTGCTGTTGGGGTTGGTGTCGATGGTCGGCTGCTATGTCTTGGGCAAAGCGCTGTTTGAACGTCCAACAGTCGGACTAGCCGCCGCGCTGTTTTACGCCGTCATCCCCTACGCCTTTTTCCTGGATCGCTTAGCGCTCAATGATAGTATGCTCGGCACACTGGCGATGGGTATCGCCCTGCTCAGTCTGCGGCTTGTTAAGCATCAAACTTTAGCAGCGAGCCTCCTTCTGGGTCTGGCACTGGGTTTAACCGGGCTGACGAAACTCAATGGCTTGATTTTATGGATCATCCCGCCGCTAACAATCCTCTTTTGCAGCAGCGACTCGCCCCGGCAGTTGATGTCGACCGACAACTTGGTTAAGTGGGGACGTCTTCTCAGCACGGCCTTTGCTTTAGGCGTACTGCTCATCATCCCCATCTTCTTCGCGCCCACCGCCCACCTCGACGGTCCGGCCAGCAAAACCTGGCTGCTCGATGCCGCACCCTTAGGCTCATTCATCGAACTGTTGGTCAACAATATCGAACGTGTGGCCGCCTACTACACCATCTACCTGACCTGGCCGATTCTCATCATGGCGCTGCTCGGCATCGGGCTAACGCTTGTCCGTCGTCATCGCGGCGGACTGCTGCTGCTCAGCACAAACTTAACCTACAACATTATCTTTATCGTCATCACCGTCTACCTTCAATCCCGCTATCTGTTCGCCGTTGTTCCCTTCGCCCTTATCCTGGCCGGTTACGGCTTCGTCATGCTCATCGACGGAGTAGAAAAACTCATATTACGCACTACGCATTACGCACTACGCACTATGCCGGTGATAGCGTATTGCGTAGCATTAATACTCGTCATCCTGCCTGCTCTGGCTTTCAATGTTCGCCTCCTGACCAATCCCACCCAGGCCCCGCTCGAAGCCTACGACCGCTGGTTTTTTCTCGATGGCTGGACATCGGGCTATGGCTTAAACGAGCTAACCACCTATCTACGCCAGCAGGCCGATCAGCACGGCTCGATTGTGGTCGTGCGCAACGATGCCTCCGGCTTGACGCGAGAGGGACTTAATATTAAGCTAGCCGGCATGTCCGAAACCATCAACCTCGAAACCATTGACCTGCGGGCCGAGTCGGCCCATCGCCTGACCGACTTGCTGGAATCGGCCGATGCGCCGGTCTATGTGGTTTTAAGCCTGCCGCTGGCTCCCGGTGCGGTGCCGTTCAACGTTGACTTTGATAACACCCCCTACTGCCATTCGACGGCAACGTTCTACAAACCCGATCATTACAACTACATCGGTGTCTACCAGTGCGGCATCACCGATTTGGTGGACGACAGTCATGGGTAAACAACGCCGCTGGTCACCGACCGTTATTATTCTGGCGATACTCATCGTCATCTATGTTGCTTTCTTTTCAGCCCAACTTTTCTACCATTACTATTCGTTCGGCTCGCGCGCGTTTGATCTGGGCCACTTCGATCAGGCTATTTGGAACACGATACACGGCCATCCCTTCGCCCAAACCAACCGCCCCGGTGCCATCAATCGCCTCAGCATTCACGTCGAGCCGATTTTGCTGCCGGTCTCGCTGCTTTACCTCATCTACGAAGGTCCCGAGATTTTGTTCATTTTCCAGAGCATCGTCATCGCTCTGGGCGCGGTGCCGGTCTTTGCCCTGGCCCGCTATAAACTCCGCAGCGACGGGCTGGCTTTGGTGTTTGCTACCGCCTATTTGATGTTACCGGCCATGCAAGGCGCGGCCCTGCTCGATTTCCATCCCGGCGCGTTGGCCCCCACCTTTCTACTGGCGACCTTCTACTTTATGGAAGTGCGTCGCCCCGGCTGGTTTGCCGTTTTCGCCGTGCTGGCCGGTATGTGCAAAGAGGATATGGCCCTGCTGATTTTTATGATGGGGCTATATGCGGTGGTCATCAATCGCCAATATCGCCTGGGCATTACCACCATGGTTGTGTCGATGATTTGGACTTTCCTGGCTGTGTTCGTTATCCCTAAAACCTTTGCCTTATCCGAAAATATTCACTGGGATCGCTACGGCCATCTAGGTGACGGCGCACCCAACATTGTGCTCAACTTTGTTTTAAACCCTCAAATTGTACTGGCCTACCTGCAAGAAATTAACGTCCTTCGCTATTTTCGCCTGCTGCTGACTCCCACGGCCTTTCTGGCCTTGCTTAGCCCGATCACATTTCTGCTGGCCGCGCCCTCGCTGGGCGTTAATCTGCTCAGCAGTTTTGAGCCGATGCAGCAGGTTAACAGTTTGGTCTATTCTGCGCCCATCGTCCCGGCTCTGTTCATCAGCAGCATTTACGGCACGGCCAATCTCTACAAAATTATCCATTGGAGCATCGCAAAAATAGGGGATTGGCGCTTAGGCAATTGGGAGATGAGGCGATTACGCCTAAATCAGCACGCCCTGCGCCCCATAGCCTACGTTCCGCGCTCCCCATCAACCCGCACCCTACACTTTACAGTCGGACTTCTCGTTCTGACGGCCACCTTTTACTATCATATCCAATATGGCTACTTGCCCGGTGGCGGCCAATATCGCGACTGGCCCGAAATTACCGACCACGACCGGCTGGCCTACGAAATTTTTGACGAGATTCCGCCCGACGCCTCGCTGTCGGCGCATGATCGCCTCAATCCGCACGTCACCGACCGCGCCATTGTTTACCTTTTCGACGAAGTTAAAGACGCCGATTACATCGTTCTCGACATCACCGAAGACTCCTGGCCGCTCCATCCCATCGCCCTGCGCGACCGGGTTAAAGATTTCCTGGCCGGCGATTTCGGCGTGGTCGATGGTCAAGACGGCTATTTACTACTGGCCAAAAACCAGCCCGACCTGCCCAAAACCTTGCCCGACTCCTTCTATGATTTTACCCGCGTCCCCGACCCCACTACCTTTGTCCCCGACCAGACCGTCGAAGTCACCTTCGATGACAAGCTGCACTTGATCGGCTACGATTTAACGCTAGGGGCGCACCAACTTGCGCTGCCGGTGATCACGCTCTACTGGGAAGCGCTCGAACCGCTGGACGAAGATTACCATCTATGGCCCTTCCTCATCGACCGCGATGGTCACATCATCGACGACACCTCCCAAAAGCCCCTGGTCTCCACCATCTGGCATCCCACCTCCACATGGTCAACCGATGAGATCATCATGACCAAAACGCTGCCAACCGACTTAGCCCCCACCATCGGCGATGAATTCACGCTGGCCGTCGGCGTCACCCACGGCGACTGGCAAGACCCGGCCCAACGCCTGCCGATTACCAGTGCCGACGATGAACTCTACCGTTACGAAAAGAACACCTGGGTGCGGCTC
>JAGRBY010000359.1 GCA_020433835.1 Anaerolineae bacterium
AATATCGGGACGACCATCAAAAATGTCGGGAGGACCATCAAAAATGTCGGGAGGACCGTCGAAAATGTCGGGAGGACCGTCGAAAATGTCGGGAGGACCATCAAAAATGGCGGGAGCGGCGTTAAAAAGCATAGGTTCGGAATAATTGTCGATAGGTTCTCCCTGTATTTCACAGGAACCAACCGTTTTTCGGTAGAACGGCATCGCGTATGGCCTTCTATGGCAGCGACAAAGCTGGCTTTGTCAAATCTGATCAAAGCATAGCTGTATCTATGCAGCAGGATATGATTTTAGCCACAGGCTGATTTACGCCAGTGATAGGATTTGTTGAGAAGAGACACTATGATATCAACATTGCGGATAAAACTCGCCGTTGTTTTGAGCGTAATAACGACAGGTTTAAGTGGCGTGGCGTGTGGAATGGCAATGCCTTACCCGGAACCCACAGAAACGCCGGATATCGTTGAAACCACCGAGATGGCGGAGACGGCGGCGCAGGGTGAAATTGTGCTGCGCGTTGCTACCGGCGATAGCGGCAGCGGTTTGGTGCCGCATCAAAAAATTATCGAGCAGTTTGAGGCGGAAAATCCGGGTATTTCCATTATATTGGAGTCGGTAGAGGGGCGCGATTATTACGGGCGGCTGTTAACGGCTATCGCGGCTGAAGATGCGCCCGATATTGTGCAAATTGGCGATGACGCTCTGCCCCAATTTGTTGGACAGCAGGCGCTGCTGCCGCTCGATGGCTTAATGGCGGGTGATTATCCGCTCGATACAACCATTTATCTGCCCGGCTTGCTGGCGGCGGGGCAGTGGCAGGAAAGTCAGTATCTGCTGCCGAAGGATTACTCAACCCTGGCGGTCTTTTACAACAAAAAGATTTTTGATGCCTACGATGTGCCTTACCCCACAGACGATTGGACGTGGGATATGTTTTTGGAAACGGCTCAGGCACTGACCAAAGATACGGATGGTGACGGTAACACCGATATGTGGGGCGTTCAACTGCCGGCTTCGTGGACAACCGGCTTTGAGTATTGGGTTGCGGCTGCCGGTGGCAGTTTAATACGTGCCGACGGGCAAAAGGTTGAAGGCTATTTCGATTCGCCTGAAGTGGTAAAAGCCGTGCAATTTTATGGTGACCTCTATAACACCTATGGCGTGGCTCCGCTGCCGGTCGATTTCAACAGTTTTGGGGGAGGCAATCATCAATTTGAAAACGGCCAGGCCGCTATGCTGCTTTTTGGCCGCTGGCCGCAGGCGAGTTTGCTCGATAATGAAGCTGTTGAACTGGGGGTGGTTAGCCCGCCTCAGTTAGATCATAAGACCAACATTTTGATTTGGGGTGGCTTTGGCATTGTTCGTGATACGCCCAATCAAGAGGCAGCTTGGCGCTTTTTGCGCTTTTACACCGGCCGGCCGGGGTCGGAAGTGTGGAAAGATTGGGCTTTACCGGCGGTTGAGACCGTGGCCGACGAGGCCGGGTTAACGGCCGACCCTATTGAAGGGGTCTGGTTACAGCAACTTGACTATCTTACGCCGCGTGGCTACACCTATACGCCTCATTGGGAACAGGCCGTAGCCCCGGCTTTACGGCGCGTGCTGGAAGCTGTGATTATCGAGCCGCAAGCCGATGTGGACATGATTTTGCAAGAAGCCGCGCGCGATGCTCAGGCTGAGCTAGATATTCTTAATCAGTAGTAAATACGCAGCCGCAAGACTACAGGGCATAAAGTAGGCTGAGGCTAAGGCGAAGGCTAAGAAAAAAGCAGGAAAACGGGCCGATTTCTTGAGGGTGTGGCGGCTTAACCGGAATTTGTCTGTTTAGCCTCAGCCTCGGCCTTAGCCTTTTCTATCGACAACAATTGGCTGAAAAGTGACAGTCACATTTTGCTCAAAAATGAGCGTTGGTTTACTTCAACCAGACGGCTTGATGGGGTTTTAGAGACTGTCACCTGGCCTTTAGGCCCGTAAATGTTAAGAATATTTTATGAGATCGCTAAATTGCTATTTTACAGGCTTTAATTATAATAAGTCCGCTCGTTAAGTCTTGGTAAAATTTTAGATTGTATACTATACGATCTTTAAATGTATAAATCTAGTAATTTGTATCAAACGACTAACCATTACACTGAAATTAAAACTCCCAAATAATCAAAACTTCAATAGTATTTATTTTAGCAATTATTTTGCTGCCTCTCGCAGATAGTTATGCAAACGTGTTATTTTTATGCAATCACAAAGGACACGTCTTTTTGCAAAGTTTATTCTCACGACTCACTCTTCCATCAGTAGTTTAACGGTTACTTAGAAAAGGCGCGCTGATGGTTACTTTTACTTTACTCTACATTAAACTGATAAGGAGACAAGAGGATGAAGAAGTATAACAAGCCTGCAATGAAAAAGCACGCCGAATTAAAATCAGTTACCTTCAGTGCTCACTAAGATATAAAGTTGTTTAAGTTGTTTTTTGTTTTTGTAAGTAAATAGAAGCTCACTAATCCATTTGCTTATAAAAACAACGTTTTATCAGTAATTCTGAATTACGTCAAACAGCGCGCCTTTACTAAGTATTTGTTTGACTGCTTTGGACGACGATTGTAATGTTATTTGCGAATATTTGCAAGAATATCGTAAGGATTTATGACACCGATCGAGCATATTGTAAAGTGCATTTCTCTTCAGCCGCATTTGGATAACGCAAATTTGCCAAGTGATGATGAATGGGAGAAAATTGCCGTCGTTGCAATTGCCGTAGGATTGGCCCCACTTTTACATCAACAGCTTACTCAATCTGATCGCCATTTACCACCGATGGCCAGAGCCAAACTGGCCGTTCTTCGAAAAGCGCACGCCAAAAGGAATAAAGATATTGCCGACCAACTTGCCGAAATATTGGCTGCTTGTGCCCAACACCACGTTGACGTGTTGGTTTTGAAAGGCGCATTGCTGGCTCCCACCGTTTATGCCGATCCCGCCTTGCGCCCAATGAACGACATCGATCTTTTGTTTCGAGAAGATGCTGTTGCTCAGGCAGAGGCTATTTTGGAAGGGTTGGGCTATGCGGGCAAGCATAAAGATGCCGACCAAGGCCCCGGCGTGGTCAAACATTTAAGTACCTATCGGCGCGAAGGCAACGAGGGGGCAACACCTAACCCCTATGTTAGTGCCGACGCCGACCGTATGGTAGAGCCTCATGTTTCGCTAGAGGAAGCATGGTTTGGTCTCAAAGTTGATATAACCCCTGGGGTCTGGGATCGGGCTGTGCCAATTGTATTGCACAATCAACCGGCCTTTCGGCTGTCAACGGTCGATCTTCTCATGCATCTGGCAGTTCACGCTGCGTTTCACGTTATTATGGGCAGTTCGGTATTTTTGCAGCTTTATGATATCGGGCAAGTTGTGCAGATGATGCCAAGCGAAATAGCATGGCCGGAACTGTTGCAGCGCACCCGGCAGGCCAAAGCCGAGCCGTTTGTTTACGCCGGTTTTTATTGGGCCAAGGCGCTCTATCAGGCGGCTATTCCGGAAAATGTGCTGGCGGCGCTGGAAGAAGCGTGTTCGCCCGGTTTGATAGCGTACGTGCAATCCTTCAATGCGGCCGGGTTGCTGACACGAACGCAGCATCCGCCGCTGATTACATTGAAACAGCGTCTACAACGGGGGCTTTACGACCGCAAAGAAGCGGCTCGCTGGGCCGACTCGTTAACCGCCAAGTTGAATATTTGGCAAACGGCTTTAACCTTCTATAAAACAGATACCATGCATGTATTAAAGCAGAGTTTGAAATTAGAAGCCTAGAACTATGAAAAACGGAACAAAGCCCACACCATTCTTTTCAATTATCATACCTGTTTATAACGGTGGTTGTCACCTTAAAAGCTGTTTAAGCGCCATTCAACGGTCGAGTTTTTGTAATTGGGAACTGATTGTTGTTGATGATGGCTCAACAGACGGCTCTGATAATTTGGCCCGCCAGTTTGGGGCACGCCTGTTTGCTACCGGCAAGCGGCTAGGGCCTGCCGCTGCGCGTAATATTGGGGCTAAAATTGCCCGAGGCCGGTATCTCTTTTTTATTGATGCTGATTGCGAAATGCATACCGATACATTGGCTAACGCAGCCGATTTTTTGAAGCAGCATAAGCGCGTTGATGCTATTTTTGGTTCGTATGATGATGAACCGGCCGCACTCGGTTTTGTGGCTCAGTACAAAAACCTTTTTCATCACTATGTTCATCAAAACGGCGGTGAAGAAGCATCAACCTTTTGGACCGGCTGCGGGGCTATCCGGCGCGGCTGCTTTTTGCGGTTAGGTGGCTTTGATGTGCAACGCTATCCCCGACCGTCTATTGAAGACATCGACTTAGGTTATCGCCTTAAGGAAGTGGGCGGCGAAATCCGGTTGGTCAAAAATGTACAGGTGAAGCATCTCAAAGAATGGACGTTTTTCGGCTTAATCAAATCAGATATCTTTGATCGCGGTATCCCCTGGACCCGTTTGATCTTAAGAGACAAAGCTTTTGTGGCCGATCTCAATCTGCAAACCCATAATCGAATCAGTGTGGTGGCGGTTTACCTGCTGGTTTTGTCGCTTTTAAGTAGTATTTTCTCCCTGCTGGCTCTTGATCTGGCGTTAGGGCTGGCGATTGTGTTCTTTTTGTTAAATATAAACGTTTATCGCTTCTTTTATCATAAACGTGGTCTCCCCTTTATGTTAGGGGTCATCCCGATGCACGCGCTGTATTACTTCTACAACGGCATTTCGTTTGGCTGTGGGCTGCTGCTGCATGGATGGGCCAGGTTCCAGCAAGAATCGCTGCGAACCCCGCCGCCTTTGGACGATCCACGCAAATCAGAGAGGGAACTCACGTATAAACGGTATGGAACTTAATGTCATTAAGTCGGCCACAGCCATTCGACGGGTCTCCGTTGTTCGCTTACCCAGCCGCTTCCAAACTAAGGCCCACGATCTCACTTGGCTTGTTTTGGTTGGCTTATGCGTTTCTGCCGTTTATTTAATTTTGCTGCCCTATGTTGAGCGCACCTGGCGTCCAACCGGCGATGAACCGCATTATCTCCTCACCGCGCACTCTCTCGTCCACGATTTTGATTTTGATCTGACCAATAATTATAATCAGTTCGATTATTTGGATTTCTACTACAGCAAAGATATTGTGCGTCAAGTACGTATCGATGCGGCAGGGCATGAAATTCTCGATCATCACCTCGGCCTGCCGCTGTTAATTGCTCCGGCTTATGCGCTGGGCGGGCGCTACGGAGTGCTGGCCTTTCAGTCGCTGGTGGCCGGCCTGCTGGCAGCGCTTACGTTTAAGCTGGCCTGGTACGTTAGCAACAATGAAGTGGCGGCGCTTATCAGCACCGGCTTTGTTTTTTTTAGCCCTCCCCTTTTGCTTTACCCCTATCTGGTTTATCCCGAACTGGTCGCGGCGCTGCTGACCACGATTGTTCTGTACGTTATCATCACTGCCCGGCTCACCCCTTGGACGGCGATGCTGGTGATTGGCGCATTAATCCTACTGCCCTGGCTCAATCGGCGTTTTATACCGCTGGCGCTGGTACTGGCTTTGCTCACGGTCTGGTCGAACTGGTCGTTATCGCGTGCAAAGGACAGCCTGCTGCCACGTCGGCAAGCTGTCATAATTACCGGGTTGGGGGTAGTGCTGACCGTTATCTCGATTGGCCTGCTGTTGTGGTTTAACAGCCAACTGAGTACGCCGGCCCGGGCCGATGTTGTTTTGCCCCCAACCGGCGGCCTGTTGTGGCGACGATTAGCCCGGGGAGTCGGCTGGCTGGTCGATCAGCAACGGGGCTTGTTTGTTTTTGCGCCGATTTATATGATCGCCGTATGCAGTTTGCCGCTCTTGCTGCGAGACTTTTGGCGTCACCGCAGTTTGAACTGGGTGCTGTTGGTGCCCTTCGTGCTGTCGCTGGGGCTGACCGCCGCCGCCGGTGGTTTTTGGGTAGCCTGGGAGCTTGGTCCCCGTTTTTTGGTGGTCGCCCTGCCGGCTTTGGCACCTTTGCTGGCGTTAGCCTGGCAAACGTACCGGCACTCCAAATTGTTTGTCGGGGTGGCGATGCTGCTTTTTGGGCTAAGCCTGAGCAACGGCATCATCATTTTGCGCCAGCCCGAACTGCCCTACAAATCATCCCTGCCTCTGTTTTATAGCCAGGCGTTGAATTTGCCCATAACCGACTGGCTGCCGAATTTGGGCGATTATGAAACGCTCTATCCCACGGCTGCCGATAATACGGACGCACTTATTATTGAAGAAAATAACGAGTCGTTCTGGTTTGCCGAGGCCGGAAAATCAAGAACGATCATCGGGGCCACGGCGCTCGATGCGCTTTCGTTTGGGCATTATCACCTGCGCTGGCCGGTCGGCAGCGATGTGCAATTGCCGCCCGAAACCGAACTGCTGCGACTGTCGATTAAGCATGCGGGTGGGGGGCAGGTGGCCTACAAAACGGTTACCGCCGCTGAACTGCCGACAGACGGCACGTTTGGCGTTATCGACGAAACCTTCTTTAATCCTGATCCCGATCGCTGGCGGACGACGCTGGTTTTTCAGGCGACCAGCCTGGGGGCAGGTAACGTTTGGGCCGGACCGGTGCGCATCAGCCCTGATTGGTTTTACGCCTGGCTGCTGCCTTATCTCTATGTGGCGATTATCATAGCCGCCGCGATTATTTTGTGGCTTCGATACGGACAAAAGCAGCCCAACCCCGATTTGGCACACCTGCCTCGACAACCAACCATACCCCTTGCTTATGCCTGGAGCGCGGCAATAGTTGTGCCGATTATGGCCGTAAGTTATGTGGGCTGGCAGCACGGCCAGCCCAGCCATACCTACGCAGCCGACACCTTTCAACACTTTGTCGGCCAGGCAGTGCCGGATGACGAGGCCACCGCCAGCCGGGCATGGTTGGTTGATCCGGCCGTCGACCCGCCGCAAAAAGCCATTTATGGGCCGTTTGATATTTACGATGCCGGGGATTATACGGTTACGTTTCGCCTGAAACTGCCTGAAGCGGTTGAGGTCGAACCGGCTGTGGCGCGGCTTCAAGTGAGTGCGACTGCCAGTTTTGATGAACTGGCCGCCCAGGATCTTTTCGCCGCCGACTTTACCCAGCCCGATCAATACCAGACGTTTACACTTGCTGTGACCAATCCGCGTCGTCAGGCGCTGAGTTTTGAGGTGGCTTATTCAGGTGTGGCACCGCTGTATATTGATAACGTGACCATTACTGAAACGCACTCTTAAGGTTGGGGATTAGCCCTCCCTAAATCCCTCCCAAAGGGACAATGGCGTTAAGTTAGTGACTGAGGTTAGCCCCCCTAACCCCCCAAAGGGGGGAATTTGATGTTTTTCTCCCCCCTTTGGGGGGCCGGGGGGGCTTAACTTAATGACATTGTCCCAAAGGGAGGGACTGGCCTGGTTCTCCCCCCTTT
>JAGRBY010000035.1 GCA_020433835.1 Anaerolineae bacterium
CCTGTTTTTTACTGTGATATATATATTATATTTAAGAGAGATTTAGACTGGTACTCTGATAATGTTCTTTTGTCGGACCACTAATTTAATCTTCTTTCCCCTCGTCCCAACGATTTTACCGTGATCTGTCCAGTGTCAATGTGAAGCTTAACTGTCCGACCTGCATTCCCACCGGTATCTTGACTCTTAATATTTAATCGGGCAGTTTTTAGAGCGGTATGGGCTGCTTCAACATTGCGTTGGCCTATTTTTAACATATCGCTAAAATTAGGAGCGCTTATCAATTGTGCTCCACCACACAAGTAAACGATCAGTCGATTATGTTCGCCTCTTTGTTGCACAACTGATTTAAGCAATAACGGCAGGCCAGAGTCTACAAACTTGGCCGGCACATCGTAATCTTTTGCTTGATTATTAGCATGAGGTAACAAAGCATGCAGCATGCCCCCCACCTTTGTTACAGGGTCGTACAAGCAAATAGCAACACAAGAACCAAGTCCATAAGCTACGAGTACATCGTTGGGTGTACTACTTACAATCATCTCTCCAATGGAAATTGCACGGAAATTTTCTGCCACTACTTTCTCTTTTCTCTAGTAATCTTTTGGATAAGGTAGCACCCAAAAATTTGCTAAGACAACACGGCTAGACTCACTGATAGCCGTTTCCATTATCAACAGACTGTCGCTCTGGGAAGCTATAGGCGTAACGATTACATTCATAATAGCCCCAAGCATATCTTGCATAACTGCCGATGGGGTAGGGCGAGATGCAGCTCCGGTTAGGGCAAACACTTTGTCCACGAAAAATGAAGTCATTATATTGCAAGCTTCAGATAAAGCTGAGCATTCTAGGTCTTCTAGTTGGACAGTTGTACCAGATGGCATATCTAAAAGTAGATCTACCAAATACAAAGCTTCAGAATAAGTCATCATTAAGATGACTTGACCAGACCAGTCGCCCTCTATTAGCATATAAATGCCTACCATTTCCGTTTCGGGGCTACCAACCTGATCTACTACTTGGGTGAGGGGAACCCTTCTTACTTTGGGAACATCAATGTTGATGGGACGGCCCACCATTTGGGATAAGCCTTCACCCGAGCTTTGAAGGGCCTTCTGAAGTACCTCGGCTAATGAATGCTCATTCTCTATCTGATCCCACAGTGAAATATGTTTACTAAAGGGAGTGACCATTTTTTAGTCCTTCTTTCATATGTCGCAGACGTAATTCAGCGTTTATTAAACCGGGAATATCAATTATGAGTGCAACACGGCCATCACCTAGAATGGTACAGCCCGATATGCCCGGTACTTCACCAGCAATAGAATTGAGCGATTTAACTACAATACCTTGTTTTCCAATGATTCTGTCGACAATTAAGCCACAGCGTTGTTTTCCCCACGTAACGGTAACAATCGCTTGTTTCACTCCGATGGGTTTAGGTATATCACTCAGTCGTGGATCAGAGAAAGATTGGCGTAAATTTATTAATGGCAATACTGCTCCTCGCCATCGGATGGCAGGCATCCCACCAATCGTATCTGTTTTTGTATCTGAAAAATAAAGTACATCATTTATACCGGTAATAGGAATAGCATAGACGGTATTCCATAACTCAACGAGCATCGTTTCAATAATTGCTAGAGTTAACGGTAATGTAACGCGGAATACAGTGCCTTGGCCTAGTACACTTTCTACAAATACTGAGCCACCTAGTCGCTCCACGTTTGTACGCACGACATCCATCCCCACACCACGACCGGATACTTCTGTAAGTTTTTCGGCAGTAGATAAATTGGGTTGAAATATTAAATCGATAGCTTCTTCATTACTCAACTGAGCAGCACGCTCTGGAGTTATTAACTTACGTTTGACTGCGGATTGACGGACGCGATCTGGATCAATACCTTTACCATCATCTTCTACAGTAATAACTACACGCCCTTCAAGATGAGCAGCAGTTAATTTCACTGTACCGGTATCAGATTTATTGGCAGCCAAACGTTGCTCTGGAGTTTCCAAACCGTGATCTACAGCATTTCGCAGAAGATGAATGAGCGGGTCGCCAATAACTTCAATAACTGAGCGATCAAGTTCAGTGGCAGCACCTTCGATAATTAGATTAACCTGTTTTTCAGATGTTCGAGCTACATCACGTACAAGTCGAGGAAGTTTGTCGAATAAATGGCTAATAGGTAGCATCCTGGCCCGCATCACTTCTTCTTGAAGTTGATCAATTAGACGCCCCATATGTGTTGAGCTTTCGCTTAACTCACCGACCGTTTCATCTTTACCATATTCAGAACGTAGTGTTTCTTCAACTTGCTTTAGACGATTGCGGTTTGTTACTAATTCACCCACAAGATTTATTAGAGCATCCAGTCGTTCTACACTAATACGAACTGTTTTGCTTGTGTTATTTACCGAAGCAGAGGCGTTATTGTTCTTTGGTACAGCAACCGGTGTTGGTGGCGGAGGAGGTGTTACTACCGATTCTACAGATGTTGTTACTGGTGCATTAACTTCAAATGGCCTGACTTGGAAGTTAGATAAATCAGCAACATCGCCAAGAAGTTCTTTTATAGCTTGATCTTTAAGTTTAGTTGCCAGGATAATGACTAAATCGTTATCATGCTTTCCATTAGATAACTCTTCCATCGTTGGACTCTGGCTAATTACTTGACCAGCATCAAGCAAGGCCATGGCTGCTTGCATCAGACGTGCAGCAGGGGCAAAGGTTTTAGCATCGGTAGCAATTTCGATTTCTAGAATTGATTGCTCATCTTCCTGAAATTTTTTAATTTGTGCTATTTGTTCAGGAGTCAGTGGATTCTTTACTGATACCTGTTCTTTCTTTGAAGAGGTAGCTTGGCTGTTGCGATCAAGAAGTTTATGTAATTGAGACAAAACAGCGGTAATGTCTACATTACTTGCCTTCTGGTTAATAATTTCGTCTCGAAGAATCTTTAGAATATCAACCACACCAAACAACTCATCAACAATTTGTTGTGTAGGAGTAAGTTGATGGTTACGCATGGCGTCAAAAAGGCTTTCCATGGCGTGGGTTAAATCAGCCATGCGCTGGTGCCCTACTGTACCGGCCAAGGCTTTAATGGTGTGGGCTGCTCTAAAAATAAGATTTAGAGTTTCCGGGCTTGAGGCTTGCTCTTCTAGTTGTAACAAACTACTTTCAATGACTTGTAAGTACTCATTGACCTCGTCAATGAATAACTCAAGTTCATCAGCTTCAATATTAAAAGTTAATTTATTTTCCATGTTAATCGCTTTCACGAGTTATACCTGTTAGGTATGAACTGGTTATGGTATATTTATCGTCTTTGAAAAGCAGTTACTTGAGCCATTACGTGTAAAGGTTGCATAAACAAATTCGTTTGAAGATCCCGAAGGAAAAATAGTTATGTTTTACTATGGACATTTAATGTGAAATGGATATAATCGTATCATGCAGAACCAATGTAAAAGTACGCTTCAAAAAAAGTCCCCTGGCGACCGCTTGGGGACTTTGTCTTTTGTGACGGTTTGTCTAATAAATTAGTTTGACCAAGGAGCATATCATGACAAAATATATCTTTTGTACAGGTGGGGTTGTCTCTTCGCTGGGGAAGGGGGTGGCTGCCGCTTCAATTGGGCGTATATTGAAGAGTCGGGGGTTGTCGGTGACGGTACAGAAATTGGATCCATATTTGAATGTCGATCCTGGAACGATGAGCCCGTATGAGCACGGTGAGGTATTTGTGTTAGAAGACGGGGCTGAAACAGATTTGGATTTAGGGGCTTACGAACGCTTTATTGATGAGAATTTAACCAAAGCCAGTAATTTAACGAGTGGTCAAGTATATCAGGAAGTGATCAATCGAGAGCGGCGAGGCGATTATTTAGGCAAAACGATACAGGTTATTCCGCATGTGACTAATCTTATTAAAGCCAGTATGACAAAAGTTGCCCGCCAGAGTCAGGCGGATATTGTGATTGTGGAAGTAGGGGGTACAGTGGGCGATATTGAGAGTTTGCCCTTTTTGGAGGCTTTACGCCAAATGCGTAAAGATGCAGGTCGAGAAAACACTTTCTACATTCACGTCACACTGCTGCCCCACCTGAAATCGACCAACGAATTAAAAACAAAACCGACTCAACACAGCGTTCGTGAATTGCGAGGAATTGGCATTCAACCGGATATGATTATGTGTCGGGCCGATATGCCGGTTGGGAATGATTTGCGGGAAAAAATCGCCTTGTTTTGCGACGTTGAGCGTGAAGCAGTTATTCCATTGACGACGGCGGATACAATTTACGAAGTTCCTTTAACTTTAGAAGAAGAAGGCGTAGCCGACTTCATTTGTCGTAGATTGGATATTACTTGCCGCCCTGCCGATTTAACCGAATGGCGACAGATGGTTGACCACATTAAGAAGCCAAAACCGCGACGGGTGACTATTGGTGTGGTGGGTAAATATGTAGATTTGGAAGATGCTTACATTAGTGTGTATGAAGCGCTGCACCATGCGGCTAATCATCACGATTGCGAACTCGACATCGAGTGGATTCCTTCAGAGGATTTAGAGCGGCTACGACAAATAAACCAGTTAGAAAAAGTGGATGGCATTATTGTACCCGGCGGCTTTGGAGAGCGGGGTATAGAAGGCAAGATAATAGCAGCTAAATTTGCCCGCATGCGGAAAGTGCCTTATTTGGGGCTTTGCCTGGGAATGCAGGTGATGGTTATTGAACTGGCTCGCGATGTTTTTGAAAGTGATGCACCGAACTCAACGGAATTTAACCCCGCCACTGCATATCCCGTTATCGATCTAATGCCTGACCAACGCGATATTGCCAGCCTAGGTGGCACAATGCGCTTGGGGAGCTATCCTTGCCACTTAGTTACGAATTCAATTGCTGCTCAGGCTTATGAAAGCCAGATTGTTCATGAGCGCCACCGACATCGGTTTGAGTTCAAAAATGAATTTAGAGAAGTATTGAGTGAAGCCGGGCTGGTTTTTTCAGGGTTATCGCCGGATGGACGGTTGGTTGAAATTGTCGAATTAAGCGATCATCCTTTTATGCTCGGCAGCCAGTTTCATCCTGAATTTAAAAGCCGTCCTACGCGACCTCATCCTCTATTCGCCACATTTGTTAAAGCTACCTGTGATTATAGCCATCTGTCCAGTACCAAAGATTCGGTTGTAGTGGAAACAAATCATCATTAAATCACTAGGATCGTCATTTTACCTTAAAAGGATTTACTTTTTACATAATATGGGGTAAACTATTTACCATAATGTTTGTATCCATGGGTAAACTCGCGCGACCATGACCATTCAAGACGCTATAGAACGCTATCTTAAACAAGTAAAACGCAGCAAAAGTTCTAACACGACCGTCGCCTATCAACAAGGGTTGAAAGCCTTTGCTGAATGCATGGCAGAGAGTGATGAAGCTATCAATTTTGAGCAGGTTGATATCGAGACCTTGTCGCCGCTTTGGATAGAAACGTTTCTCAACCAGCTGCAAAAGCAGTCGGTTGCAACAGAACATTTGTATACCACTGCTGCCGCCGGGTTTTATCGGTACGTGGCTGCTCAAGAGTGGGCGACTCTCAATCTTTCTACACTTGACTTTGAGCTGGGTCAACGGCGCAGTCAGGGTAAGCGCCTGCATATTTTTCCGGAAGAAAATCTGGAAACTTTATTAACGCATATGGAAGAAGCCATCACGCGTGCTCCTAAATCAATAACTCAAAAATTAACTCTGTATCGTGATACGGCGCTGCTCATTACTTTAGCCGATACGGGTCTACGTGTATCTGAGGCGTGTGGGTTACAAAAGGGTGATCTTGATTGGGATCATCGCCGGGCGGTTATCATAGGTAAGGGTGATAAGCAGGCGATTGTGCGCTTCTCACAACGGTCTCTTCGCTACATTAGTAACTATCTCAGTTTACGCTCTGAACTTGACCAGAAACAAGGTCGACAAAACGTTTTACCTATTTTCGCTCGCCACGATAAGCGTGTCAGCAAGAAAGTGCTGCCAATTTCATCCAGAACAGCGGAAAATATTGTTACAGATTATGTGATCAAATTTTTGGGAGAAGAGGCGCGCGGAACTATTACGCCCCACACGTTCCGTCATTATTTTGTGACCCGCGTGGCTCGCCAACATGATATTTTAGTTGCTCAGAATTTGGCTCGACACGAAAGTATCAACACCACTTCCGGCTACACCCATTTGACCGAAACCGAAATTGATCAGGCTTATGCCGCTGTATTTGGTCAAGAACGGTCCGATCAAGATGATAATGCCTGATGAGCAATCAACCATTTTTTGATGGGAGAAAAATATGAGACAAAACCTTAAATTCATCGTGCCACTTATGTTGGTGGTGTTGCTCTTGGTTTCGGCCTGTGAATTACAACGGTCTGAGCAAGACGACATCGCAATTGAGCCACCTGATGTTGGGGGAGAGACCGCTGTACCGCCCACGGAAGCACCAGCGGTTCCATCAATCGAGCCGACGGAGCAACCTGTCCAACAACCTACCCAAGAAAGCGCGGATACCACCAGCAGCACCGGTGATGAAGAGATCGATACGGAAGTTGTTACAGCTCCGGAAACACCAAACGAAGGAGCCGTTGAACCCGGTACGGTTCTGGTGAAGTTAAACGAAGAAGCTTCAATCCAGGCCCGCAGCGTGGAACTAGATAGCAATAACGTGATTGTTTCCGGTGTCGGCACTTTGGATCAAAAGCTTCAAGAGATTGGAGCCAGTGAACTGGAACCGCTCATAGAAGATGTAGCCGCAGGAACCGGTGACGAATTAGAAACGTTCACTATCCAAGCAGAAGAAGTGAGCCAACTCTACAGCGTTAATTTCTCGCCCGATAAGGATCCCTTTGAAGTTTCAGAAAGCTTAAGAGAAGATCCCAGTGTTGAGTATGCCGAACCGAACTTTATCGCCGGTATTACCGGTCGACCGGTGTCTTTACCTACTACGCTTGAACCCAACGACCCGCTATATAGCAAACACCAATGGAACTTGCCGGCTATTCAAATGCCTGCGGCTTGGGATGTTACTACTGGTGAGGATGTTATTGTAGCCATCATTGATACCGGCGTTGCATTTGACGCACCTGATCTGGCCGGCACCGCTCGAATGACCGGCTATGATTTTGTTAATGCCGATGCCGACCCAACCGATGATAATGGTCACGGAACCCACGTGGCCGGGACGGTAGCACAAACCACCAACAATGGCATCGGGGTGGCCGGGGTAGCCTACAGTGCGACCATTCTTCCGGTTAAAGCCTTGGGCGCTAGCGGCAACGGCAGCTATGCCGATATTATTAAGGCGATTATTTATGCGGTTGACCAAGGTGCTGATGTTATCAATATGAGCTTAGCCGGCCGTACGGGAACCCAAGCCCTTGAAGATGCCGTGAAGTATGCATATGATCGAGGCGTTGTAGTCGTGGCTGCTGCCGGTAACGATGGCCAATCAACCGTTTACTATCCGGCCGGGTACGACGAGTACGTGATTGCGGTTGGGGCAGTACGGGTTGACAACACACTAACCAGCTACAGCAACTACGGAACAGCCCTGGATTTAGTTGCTCCCGGCGGTGATGTGGGCGTTGATCAAAACAATG
The DNA here is from genome assembly GCA_020433835.1 of Anaerolineae bacterium. The sequence goes on from JAGRBY010000035.1 coordinate 7,665, forward strand.
ATGGTTATGGCGACGGAATTCTGCAACAAACGTTCAAATCGACCGGATCGGGCTTTAGCTACCGTTTCTTTGAGGGTACGTCAATGGCTTCACCCCACGTAGCCGGACTGGCGGCGCTTTTGGTTTCGCAAGAGCGCAACGCATCGCCTGCTCAAATTGAAAATTATATGGCCAGTTCTGCACGCAGTCTAGGACCGGCTGATCAGTACGGAGCCGGTCTCATTCAAGCTGCCAATGCTCTGGCTTTGGTTACCGGTGGCGTACAACCCACAGTTCAACCCACCACTCAGCCTACAACGCAACCGACTACCGAGCCAACGATACAACCTACTGTTGAGCCAACGACCGAACCGACCGTCGAACCTACTATGCAGCCGACTGCCGAGCCTACTATGGAGCCGACGGTTGAACCGACTATCGAACCCACACTTGAACCAACGACCCAACCAACGGTCGAACCAACGACCGAACCGACCGTCGAACCGACTATGCAGCCAACTACTGAACCCACTACCCAACCGCCGACAACTTCCGCCGGGGAATTAATCGCCAATGGTGGATTTGAAAGCGAAGAGGGATGGACTATTGGGGATACCCCCGTCCGCGGTAGCATTAGCTCTGATCAAGCTCTGAGCGGTAGTAAGGCACTAAAATTAGGTATTACGGACGGAAGAGATATATTTAGTTTTACCTCTGCTTGGCAACAGGTTACTATCCCCTCTGAGGCATCGCAGGTGACACTTACGGTCAATGTCTATCCCATTAGCCAAGACTCGCAAGGAATTGATGCTCAAAACATTTTGGTGCTCGATCGTTATTTTCGGGTTATCCGAACGCTGGACAGAAGTTTAAGTAACAGCCAAAGTTGGGAAAAGCACACATACGACCTATCGGACTTTAGAGGACAAACTATTTTTATCTACTTTGGAGTATTTAACCGAGGTCGTACGGGGCTACCCACAGCAATGTATGTTGATGATGTCTCACTAACCTGGTCGCCATAAAAATGGGGAGAAAATTTCTGTAAAACCTAACTTTCACAACCCCATTTCTCTGCTATAATAGAGCCAGTCAAATATTACGACTGGCTCTATTATTTGCTGCTCGAGAGGAGAGACGACAGTGGATTACCCAGCCATTATACAAGCATTGCAAACGATCTCTAAAGAAATAGAACTACCGTCTTTGTTGACATCGTTTATGAAAATTGTGCTTCAGCAAACAAAAGCACATATGGCGATGATTTTACTGGAAAATTATGGTCAATGGCACATCGCAGCGAAAAGCGTAGCCGAGCAGGGCGACATAAAGGTTATCCAAGCTGCGTTTAGCGATAAAGATGTGCCGGTATCGTTTGCGTTTTTCGAAAGGGTCATTCGCTCACACGAAAAAGTTTTTCTGCCAAAAAGCTCGCAAAAACAGCCGACGTCAGAGGTTAGACCCTCGTTTGTAATCTATCCTCTCTTAGCCTCGCAGCAGCTACAAGCTCTTTTGTATCTAGAGTGTTCATCAGCAGACTCGACAATGTTCGAGATTTTAGAAATACTGGGTCAGCAAGCGGCTATTTCACTAGCCAATGCCAAAACTTACCACGACCTTCAAGACACCACAACCGAACAAAAAGCCATAGAACAAACCCTTAAAGACAGTGAGTATGCCTATCGGCGGCTTGTTGAGCTTTCTTTTGATAGTGTTGCTATTCATATTAACACAAAATATGTTTATGTGAACTTATCGGGAGCGAGACTTTTTGGGTTTGATAGACCAGAGGATTTAATTGGCCGCTCTGTTTATGATTTTGTCCATCCGGACGATCTAGAGACGGTTAACGAGCGTATTCAAAAAACCCAAACGGAGGGTTTTGAAGTGACGCTCACCGAGCAGAAAATAGTCCGCTCTGACGGAACCGTTCTTCATGTTGAAGTAGCGGCTGTACCTATTACGTATCAAGGACAGGCGGCTATTCAGGCCATTATCCGCGATGTTAGCCATAAGAAATTAAGCGAAGCAAAATTGAAAGCCAGCGAGGAAAAATTCCGTACCCTGACTGAAACAATGGCGGTTGCTGTTTTTATTTATCAAGGTGATAAAAATTGTTATGTAAACCATTACGCGGAGCATATTACGGGTTATACTCAAAATGAACTGGTGGCGATGAATTTTTGGGACATTGTTCATCCCGACTATAAAGACCTCATTAAAGAGCGTGGTAAGGCCAGACAAGAAGGCCGGGATACACCCTCTCGATATGAGCTAAAACTGATAGCCAAAGACGGCTCCGAGCGCTGGATTGAGTCGACATTGGGCCTTATTGAATATGAAGGAAAACCAGCCGTTTTAGGAACATCCTTCGAAATAACCACTCGTAAGAAGATTGAAGCTGAACGTAGACAGCTACTCCAGACCGAACACGAACAGCGATTGGTTAACGAGACATTGGCTAATGTATTTCTGGCCTTGGCCTCGCCAACAACGTTGGAAGACGTACTCAACGAAATTCTTGTCCAAGTTCAAAAAATTATTGCATATGATGCTGCCGATATCGCGTTATTAAAGAAAAATGATTTACGCATTGTACATTGGCAAGGTTACGAAAAATTTGGGAATGAGAAATCGAACATTTTAACAACGCAACATGCCAGTGATTTCCCTGTGGATAGAACTATTCTCCGCAATAAACAACCGCTAGTCATTGCCGACACCTATAAACACCCGCAGTGGGTTATTGTACCTGAGTTTGAATGGATACGATCATTCATTGGCTTACCCTTAAATTTAGGTGATCGCGCTGTAGGAATACTGCGCTTAGTGTCCAATACACCAAGACAATTTACATCCGAAAATTTAAAGCAACTTCACTCATTTGCTCGGGCGGCAGCTATTGCTATCGGCAATGCTCAACTCTATGAACAGGTTAGCCACGAGTTATCAGACCGTAAAATCGCCGAACAAGCGCTGTCGCATACCAATCAACAATTGTTGGCGCTACAAAATGCCGGCGCAATATTGGCTTTTAGCCGCGACTCACAATTTGTGCTTGAAACCGTCTCCATCGAAATGACAAATTTAATCAACGTTCAAAGCTGTATCATTTATGATTGGCACAGTAAAGCAAACACGATCTCGATAGCAGCGAATTACAATTTTTCTTCAGCAACTATGTTATCAAATGACCCTCAGAGAGTTGACAATTATCCCATTATAAAACGCGTTCTTCAAAGTCGACGCTCAGAGCAGATACACATTACCCAGAATTATCTCTCAAAGGCCGACCGCGAATATATGCAATCTATTGAGGCAAAAACGATAGTTGTTTTTGCTATGGAATATCAGGACCAGCTTTTAGGGGTAGTAGTAGCCGCCGAACAAAAAAAAGCGCGTCGTTTTGAATATGAGGAGATGGCTCTGGCCCAGTTTTTAGCCAATCAGGCCGCCAGTGCTATCGAAAATGCACGTCTATTTGAAAAAGCACAGCGGGAAATTATTGAACGCCAGCGTACAGAAGCAGCCTTAAAAGAGTCTGAAGCTAATCTTAAAGCTATTTTTGACAACAGTTTACAGACGTTTATTCTACTCGATCACAATTACACTATTCGCTCACTCAATAAATCGGCTCGGTATGGCCTACAGTTATTAACGCATAAAACCGTTTCAGAGGGCAATAATTTTTTAGATATTGCTCCTGACAGAGATATTGACACAATTTGCCACCATTTTGACAGAGCTTTGCGAGGCGAATCGACCCAACATGAGTATAAAATAGGTATAAGAAACACCGACTACTGGCTTGAATGTCATTATGATCCTGTAGTCGACGATAATAGTAAAGTGGCCGGCGTTTGCTTTAGTACTATCGATATTAGTGATCGTAAAAAAACTGCTGAAGCGTTGGCCGCCGCCCGAGCACGGCTGTGGGATGAAGTCCATGCCCTATTAGAAAACACGCAAACTCTCGTGAGCCGCTCAAGTCAGGAGGGGTTGCTGGAAGCCATTGTAAATCGAGCTAAAAGTTTGATGAAGGCCAAGGGTGTAGCTGTTATTCTCTTAAATAAAGAGACTCAGGAGGCAAAGAATATCACGCCTAAAATCATCGACCTCTCTACAGCCAACAACCGGCAACTCTTCAATTCAGGGTCGTTGATTGAAACTGCTTTATCCAAGCAACAACTTCAAGTTAGTTCTTTAATTTATGAGGAAAGGGCGACAAAATCTATTCAGCGTCTGTTAAAGCTACCAAAGGCCAGCACACTTGTTTGCGCTCCATTGCTCATTCATCACAAAAAGTTGGGAGTATTGTTATTATGGCGCAATGAAGCGTTTCAAGAACACGATCTGAACATGGTGAGCGCTTTTGCCAGCCAGGCGGCACTTGGCATAGAAAGTGCTAATTTACATCGTTTTAACCAACAGCTGGCTATCCAACATGAACGACAACGTCTGGCCCGGGGTCTACATGACTCGGTGACGCAATCGATTTATAGCATTGGGTTGGCTGCCGAAACGGCCTTGAAATTTCTTAAAGACGACTCTGATAGTAAGTCGCGTGCCCCAATAGAGTACATTCATGCTTTATCAAAAAGTGGTCTAACAGAAATGCGAGAACAACTATATCGATTACATCCAGTTCCGCTGCGCGACAAAGATTTGGTAAGCGCTTTAGCAGAACATTGTGAACAGCTCAGCCACCAATATGAGCTTCTTATAGATTTTCAAGCCAGTTTAAAGACGCCACTCACACTGATACAGCAAGATGAACTTTATTATATTGCCAGAGAAACCTTATGGAACGTTATTAAGCATGCCCAGGCTACCCATGTGGAATTATTACTCACACAGGAAAACTCTGATATTTTATTATCCATAAAAGATAACGGCGCAGGTTTTGACTTACTAATTTTGGAGCAAACAGAGACATTTGGATTGCGAAGTGTAATAGAACGAGCAGAATTGCTAAATGGTTATGTCATCCCGCAATCAAAACCGGGCCAGGGCACGTATATTATGGTGAGAATACCGGTTGGCCCGGATCAAACAGAGATTCAAACCACTTTCTAAGACAATTTTAACAAATCTATTAAATAAATAGTGTACTTTAATTATAGAGAGATAACGAGAAATTTGTGAGCTAGCGTTCAGTTACCCAAGCAAGTTAGATTATTCAAATTCGGGGAGGAATTTATCATGAGCCATACGACATTACTTATCGTAGATGACCACACTGTGGTACGCAAGGGCATTCAAATGCTCGTCAGTACTGAGCCCAGTATCAAAGTTATTGGTGAAGCAGCAAATGGTCCTCAAGCCTTTGAGCAAGTTAAATCTTTAAGACCTGATATTGTGCTTATGGATCTGCTTATGCCTAATGATGGTGGTTTGAAAGCGATTGCCCAAATAAAAAAGGGGTTTCCGGCAACAAAAATCATCGTGTTGACTACATATGTTGATAAACAAAAAGTTACTGACGCGATGAGTGCCGGGGCTGACGGGTATTTATTAAAAGAGGTTGACGGGCAAGGGCTTCTTGATGCTATCCTCCACGTACGCCAGGGTGAAATGCCGCTTCATCCCAAAGCAGTTACCTATCTATTCAAAAGTGACCCTTTAAGCAGCGATAAGACCCTCGGTGCAGCAGTACAGCTAACTGATCGAGAGATGGATGTCTTGAAACTGGTTAGCCAAGGTTTGACCAACAAAGAAATAGCTCACAAACTGAATTTAAGCATTGGCACCATAAAAGTCCATGTTAGTAATATTCTCAGTAAATTACAGGTCAACAGCCGCACAGAAGCTGCGGTTCGAGCAACGCAGTTAAACCTTATCTCTGACGTTATTTTTCACTAATGGCCTAGGCCATTTGACCTAGGCCACACCGAGAGTTTTAGCCATTGGATATAGATAGAATAATCCGGTTGCCAGTGTTCAGCCTCTTGTAATTAGAGTATACTATAGTGCATAAGCGACAACTACTTTATACTCGTGAAACAGAGAGTGGGAGAATAAAGAACTATGGCAACTCAAAACAGTGAACAATCTTTAAAGAACGAAGTCCTAACCGTAAAAGAAGTTGCAAACTATCTGCGGGTTAGCCGTGTTACCATTTGGCGATGGTGTAAACAAGGTGTTATACCTGCCTCTCAGGTGGGGCGCAGTTGGCGCATTCGCCGCGACGATCTTGTTCAGGTTCTCGATGATTCCCGAATGGACATGGATATGGCCTGAATACCTCTTATCACACATAATCAATAAAAACGGCTTGAGAAATCAACTCAAGTCGTTTTTTCTGCTCCCCTTCTAAAAAAAGTATCCCCTCCACTATTTATTACTTGTATATCGTGCTCTAAAATGCTAAAATTTAGTGATAGAAGCACTATGTAAACCAGAGATCATTTCGCTGTTGAAATAGATATTTGTAAACAGCGAATTTAAGCTACACAAACTCACCAACAGACTATGGTGACCCATTTGGCTTTCCCAAATCAATTACAAGAGTGGTTACAACAAGGCATCAGCGCAGCCAAAGCCGGCCATGTCGATCAAGCCCGTTTTTTACTTTTGGACGTTGTTGAACAAGACCAAACGAATGAAACGGCCTGGTATTGGCTCTACCAAGTTTTTGATCGGATAGATGATAAACGCGTCTGCCTGGAAAATCTCGTTATCATTAATCCTAAAAATCGGTGGGCAAAACAGAAATTACTGGAACATCTAGAGGCATTCCCATCGACTGGAACGCCGGTTTACAAAGGTAAAACCCACCGCAAAAAGAATGTTTCCCAACCCAAAGATAATACCGCTCAAACTCTGCCAAGACCCATACCTTTAAAACTCGTCATCGCCTTTTGGATAGGAATATCGTTTATTCTTTTTAGTGGGGGTATTATTTCAGCCGGAGAATGGCTGGCCCTGCTCCTGGGGGGGCAGATTACGCTAGAAGATTTAACCATCATCCAATACTTCGATTTACTGGTCACAATCAGCTTTATCACGATGGGCTTGCTAGGTTTCTCTATTACGGTTACACTATTTTTAAAGTCCATGATAGGTTTCTATGGTAGTATTTTGTTAGGGTTAGCCATACTACTTATAGGTTCTACATTTAGCCTAATTTTGAATCCTCCTAACTATTCAACCATGATCTGTACAGGCGGCATTTCTGGCATGATCGTTTTGCTCACTTTAGCTAGCCAGTCTGGTTTTTACAGTAACCCAAACAACAATGAATGAGTCAAACGAGTCGAGCCAAACATCTTCCTCACCTGGATCACCACCTTCAATAATATCAAAAGGTCTGATACGTGACCTTGATGAGATAGAAGGTACTGACCTACCGTTGGTTGGTGGAAAAGCATTTCGGCTAGCCCAACTGAGAAAATACGGGCTGACGGTTCCACCGGGGCTTGTCTTAACAACAAAATTCTTCGAAGCCCAAATCACCGCCACTAAACTTACCCCTTTGTGGGCCGGCTCGCCTGATATTGCCGTCACCGCAGAAGCGCTCACGTGGCTGGCCGATGCCCTCAAGCTCAAACCGCTGGTAAAAGAGCTGGCCGCTGCGCTAGAGACCCAATTGCGCCTTAAATTTCATTCCGATATCAACAGTTTTGCCGTACGTTCCTCTGTTATCGATGAAGACCAGCGCGATCACTCTTTTGCCGGAATGCACCTCACCGAATTAGGCGTACCACGCAGCGCTCTGGGTATTGCCATATCGCGCTGCTGGGCATCAGCCTTGAGTGGCCCGGCCGTTAAGTATCGCCAGGTTCATGGGTTATCAATTCAAGGCATCCGTGTTGCGCTTCTTATTCAACCCATGCTAAGCCCCCAATGTGCCGGAGTTGCTTTTACGATGAACCCGCTCACCGGCGCTCGTGACGAAATGATTGTAGAGGCAACGTGGGGGTTAGGTAATGCGTTGGTTTCCGGGAAAGCACAACCCCACTTTTACAAAATTGCTATTCAACCGCCGGTTTATCCTATTATAGAGTACCATCCCGGCAATGCCTCTCCCCCGGCTAATGGCTCCGTAACAGGCACCGATAAACCCCTATCCGCCGAGCAAATAACAGCATTGGCTCATCAACTTGAGCAAATTGAGGCCCTGATGGGCGACCCGCAAGATATTGAATGGGCTTATGATGACAATATCTTCTCAATTTTACAGAGCCGACCGGTCACCACGGCCCACCAAGCTGAACCAACACAAAATATGGAATGGAGCCGCAACGGCTACCCGCACAGTCTGCCAGAGCTACCATCACCTCTTTTTGGCGCATTTTTAGAAAGCGCTCAGCCACAGCTAATTCGTCTCTTTAAAGAGTTAGGTATCACTATTGAGCAGATATACCCTTATGAAAAACTCATTTTAGGACGACCCTATCTCAACCTGACCCTACTCAAATTGATGATGACCCAACTTGGTATCACCTCCGGCTCATTTCTCAATTTTTTGGGCGATGCCAAAACATCGACAACGCCAACTGTATTTACCATCGATTGGAACACAGCCTGGCTGGTTCGCCCGATTTATCGCACTATCCTCAAACAAGTTCGTTTGGCTGCCGAGGGGGTATCTCGCTTACAGCACATACTCAACCAGGATATGGCTACCTTTCACCCGCCAACACCAGATGCCTCGTCCGATCAACTTCTTGCTCAACTACGCCAACAAATTCAACTCTACGGCCGGCTCAGAACAAACCAGCTCAAACTGATGATCGGTCAAGTTATGCTCACCGGGCTGGGTAGTAAATTCTTAGCGCCGGCCACTCCTACGCCTATTTTTGAAATGACGCTCTTAGCAGCGGCAGAGGCAAACCTAAAGCAAGATAAACTGCACCAACATTTGCTTTCGATCAGTAAATCGATAGCATCCCAGGCTTCTCCAAATGAGTCGGCCCCTTCTCCCCTCTTCGGACAGACTACCATTCCCAAAAATGCATCAACCGAACTTAGAGAAAGTTTCGATAAACTTCTAAACCAATTTGGCTGGCGAGCCGACTTCGATGCTGATCCGGCCCAACCTCGCTACGGTGAAGCACCGAATTTACTGTGGGAACGCATCGGTCACTATGCGAATGACGAGACTTTATCAACCTATCACCACGCCTCCCCTTCGAAAGGGCTAAACAGCGTTCCATTTTGGCGTAAGGGCTTAGTAAAACCGATAACAAAGCGTTTATGTGCTTTATTAGAAAAGCAGGATGCCCTGCAAGAGAGCCTGGCCCATTTTATGACTGCGGTTAGAGCGTGGCACCAGATGCTTGGTCAAACCTGGGTTAATAACGGCTGGTTAGAAAATTCCGAGGATATTTTCTGGCTGACTATAGAAGAAATTGAGCGAACACTAAGAATTAAGGCCGATATGGCCGTGACGCTAACCTCGATTATCGGGGCGCGTAAAGCAATGTACGAAGTTTACGCTCAAACAAGCGTCCCTTTTTTTGTCAAAGACACAGAAATTGCCTCGATTCAGTTTGGAGGCAGCGTGGCCGGCAGTTCAAGCTCAACCTCCGATGTTATCGTCGGTCTGCCGGTTAGTCCGGGGCAGGCTCGCGGTACCGTTGTTGTAGTCCGGCAGCCGACCGATGTTCAGGAAATGACGGGTGATGTTATCTTGGTGATGCCTTCGACCGATCCGGCGTGGTTGGCTCTTTTGAGTTCAGCGGCCGGTTTGATTGTGGAAACCGGCGGCTTGTTATCGCACGGTTCCGTTATTGCCCGCGAATATGGTTTACCGGCTGTTGCCAACATTCCCCAAGCCACACAACGCTTTCAAACCGGCGACAAAGTGTTAGTTGACGGTAGTACGGGTGTTATTCAGCTTCTTGAGTCCCCTCTATCCTCGCCCACTACATCGTAGGCGTTTGGTCTCCCCCCATTTTTTATTAATCTCTTTCTTATCCTATAATAGGATTATTAATTTTTATTAACATTTTTATAAAAATTACCTCCTGCTCTAGAAACACTATGCACTTTTTTAGAAACCAGGGTTTTGATACCGCATTGAGACCCTATTGCGGCCAAAAGCGCTCTTTTTAACGCTGAAAACCCTGGTTTCTGGCCAGAATTCTTTAAAATCCAAAGGTAGTGTAGAAATTTTGTAAGGTAAGCTATAGTATATTGAAACCGTCTGGTAAGATATAGCAGTTAAGCTTGGAAAAATACCATGTATTCACTTCTTGTTAAAAGACAGTGGGTATTTCTGGGTCATATACATGGAGGTTTATGGTGCTCAATACGGCTTACTTATCACTAGGTTCTAATATTGAACCGGAAATAAATATGAAGTCGGCTGTTGAACTATTAGCCCGCTACACACAAATCCTGGCTGTTTCATCGGTTTGGGAGACAAAACCGGTGGGGTTGGTTGAACAGGCGAACTTTCTCAACGCGGCAGCGATTATTCAAACACATATGCCGGCGCATCAACTCAAGAAGCACACGCTGCGAAAAATTGAGCAGATGCTAGGCCGTGTCCGCAAAATCGACAAAAACGCACCACGCTCCATTGATATTGATATCATGCTTTTTAACCGACAAATTCTTACGATGGGCCAACGTCACATTCCTGACCCGGAAATTTTAGAGCGCCCCTTTGTGGCTCTGCCTCTGGCGGAAATTGCTCCTGACTATATTCACCCCGAAACAGGACAAACCTTACAGGAAATTGCCGATTTGTTTAACGTTAGCAACGAGGATATGTTTTTACGCCAAGATATTTCGCAAATTTTGGCCTGCTGTATTCAGCATAGTCCACCCATACATTCACGCTTAAATGCTAAAATTTAGAAAGGAAAACTTGATGAACGAAACCAAATTGAATTTAGACTTACAATATCTAGGAGAGGCGTTTGAGATTAGTCCTAACGGCAACCAAAAAGATACAGAGAAGAGAAAAGTGGGTATAGAAAAAGCGGTCACAAAAATATTGCGAAAGATTGGCGAAAATCCGGAGCGCGAAGGATTGCAGCGCACTCCGGAGCGCGTAGCTCGCATGTATGATGAGTTAACTGAAGGCTATCACGTCGATCCGATTAAGCTCATCAACGATGCCATATTTACTGTCGATTACAGCGATATGGTCATCGTCAAAGACATCGACTTTTACAGCCTGTGCGAACACCACATGCTGCCTTTCTTTGGCCGGGTACACGTAGCCTACATTCCCAACCACAAGGTTATCGGGCTAAGCAAAATACCGCGTATTGTAGAAGTATTCGCCCGCCGGCTGCAAGTGCAAGAGCGGATGACCAAACAGATCGCCGATTTTATCAACGAGGTCCTGCAACCCTACGGCGTCGCCGTTGTCGCCGAGGGGGTTCATATGTGCATGATGATGCGCGGCGTTAAAAAGGCCAACGCCAGTATGATCACCAGTGCAGTTTTGGGTACATTCCGCAAAGACTCCCGAACCCGATCAGAATTTATGGAACATATCAATCGCCATTCAAGAGATTAACGCACCCTTTTTTATGAGTAGGTAATCGACTGCGTAATAATTTTTGATTGCGGCAGTTCTATCCGCTCAGGCAAATTCGGCAAAAGCGGGAGCACAACATAAAAGGTGCTCCCCGGCCGATTGACCTCATCCCGGCCAATACTTTCCACCCAAATTTCACCGTTGTGATTCTGCACAATCGCTTTCACCAGCGTCAAACCCAAACCGGGGCCGGCCCCTTTGAACTTCGTTTTGCTTGTACTGTGGTTCTTAGAATCTTCAACTCTAAAAAACTTTTCAAAAATGGTCTCGTGATATCTGGGATCGATCCCAATACCGTTGTCAGCGATTGAGATCTCAATCGCCGGTTCTCCATCGCCCATTGTTGTAGGCCGGCCGGCTACGGTAATTTGCCCCCCGTCAGGCGTATATTTTACAGCGTTGCCTATCAAATTTTCCATCAGTTGCACCAAACGGGTTCCATCCGCCTCAATTGAAGGCAGGTCTACCAGGCTATCTTCCCGCAGCGCTAAACGTCGCTGGTCGAGAACAGGGAGATACGACTTAATGGCCTGGTCAAAGACTTCCTTTAAAGCAACCGGCCCAGTGAACAGATGCATGCTGCCCAAATCCGCCGCGCTAACATCGAGCATCAAATCAATCACATCACGCATCCGTTCGCTGCCGCGTGCGATACCTTCAAAAACCTTCTTGGTGTATGACTCGTCTCTCAAATCATCTTCGGTTAAATCTAAGAGCAACTGCGAATAGGTATGAATTTGGGTCAGCGGTGTTTTCAACTCATGGGATGCAATCGAGAGAAACTCTGATTTACTCTTATCGATCATCGACATACGGTCGTTAAGCAGCCCAACCTCTTCATTAATGAGTGATAACTGTTGAAAGAGTAAAGCGCCATCCATGGCGATGGAAGCCTGTTCAGCCAGCATCACCAGTAAATCTTTTTCGCTGTTGCTGTAAGCGGTGCCATTTTTTTGAGGGCCAACCGCAAGTACACCTAACAATTCGGGACCGCGAAAGACAGGAACATACAGTTCTAGCTCAAAGTCTGCCAGCCATTGTTTTTCATCGGCATTCATCGACCGAAATTCGGGACGTTCGTCGAGTTCATATTGGCTCAAAATTTTCTTTTCTTGACGCAAGTAACTGACCAGCGGATTTTCAATGGTCAAACAGCGCGGCACAAAATCTTCAAGCCCTACCGTGGAAAACGGTTTCAAGGAAATCGGGCCGCGGCCGGTACGTTCGTTGATAAAAACGATGCCCCGTTCAACATCCAGCGTCTCGACCATCGATCGCATCGTTACGTCACTGAGTCGTTGAACATCAAGCGTATTTCTTACATTTTGATTGTAGCGCCGAATCATCTGCTTTTCATCGCGATCGGCCCGGCCAAAAATCATCCGCATGAGCAGCACGTTGGATAATCGCTGTAACGGTCGATACATGGCCCCCATGCCCACGGCCAAAATAGCCATCCAAATAAGAAGGTGAGCCGGGTTTGAAATAAAGCGGTAAAGCTGCGTTGCCCCAACCAGCCCCACCAAGGTGATACTGGACAACACAAAAATGATGCCGATGTAATGCAAGCCCCAGTTAAAAAGCAGCTTCAAATCCGGGGTTTGATAGCTGAGAATATTGTAAGTAGCCAGAGCCAGCCCACCGGTAAGCAGCGGCAGCCCCAACCATTTGAACCCCGGAGCAATATCCACAAGCAGTCCAACACCGGCAGCGCCAAGTAGAAATGTTACAATTAACCAATAGCGCAGCCGATTAAGAAACTGCATCGAGTGACGTTTCTTAAACTCTGCACTTAAGTTAACCAGCGATGAGGCAATGGCGATAATCCATCCAAAGCCGGCCACAAACATCATAAGTTGTTTAACGCTTTCCAGGCCAAGATTGCTGGTGGAGATCACGGTCGCGGCAACGTTCGTCCAGCCTTGAAAATTAAAGGCCAGGGCGCTCCATACCAGCAAAACTGCCAGCGCCACGCCCCAATAGATAAAGAGATCGTTTCGGTTCTTCTTTAAAAGGGTAAGCGTCAACCCGCCAAAGGTTAAAATCATCCCCAACAAACTAAGCTGAATGGATAGCTCATAATTCAAAGCCTTGGTCGTTACCCCCAGTAAATCCAGAAGCATACACATGTTCGCGAAAAAACCGAGGCTAACACACACACCTAAGTGAACAAAAATGGTATCAACCAGGCGCCAGCGTAAAATAGTGATCACTTGCAAAGCGCCAAAAACGAAAAGACAGAGTGAAACAAGAATAATTTCCGGTGTTTCCATAAATAATATATGACTCCTATGGTCAGCGTATAAAAAAATTACTCTTTAAGGTTAACATAGAATTCATATGCTTCGGATGTGAAAATCGTAAAAAAAAAGTTAAAATTTTGCGAACGGATGAAATAGATTGCGTAGCTTCTATTGTTACACCGCTCGTAGAAAAGAGAAATGCACCAAAAAGGCTATTGCCAAAAAAAACCGCCCGATGCGCTACGCATCAGGCGGTTATTGACCTTAAAATATAATGATATGTGGCAAAATCTCAGCGTTTAGTTATCAGCTTCCGGCAGTTAGATTATTTATCGATGGGCAATCCACTCGGCACGGATTGAGGAACGACGTTGGTTAAATTGACCGCAGCCGGATCGGTGAGTGCTTGAAGAAAAGCCAGCAACTGCTCAACTTCATGCTCAGACAGTTCCGTCGGAGTAGCGATGAGAGGATCCAAATGGGCCAGTTGATCATTGATGTAGCTCTCATCACTCTGAAAACTATCGCGCAGATCATCGCGCAGTTGATAGGGATCATAGCTATACAGCGCTTGCTCCGGGTTGAGGTGGTGACGAACCACAGCTTCCAGGCTGGTATACGCTCCGGCGTGCGTCCAGGGGCCGGTGAGAGCGACATTGCGCAGCATCGGCGTGCGAAAGGCATATTTATCCTCGGCGTTATCGGTTTCGCCGGCCCGGCCCAGATCGATGCCGGGCTGTTCTTTGTTGTTGCCGGGATCAACCTGCGGCATCGCCAAATTGTGGGTGAGTTGATCGGTGAACAGATTACCGGCATGGCAGCGGTTACAGTTGGCCTTGCCGAAGAAAATGAGCGCCCCTTGCTTGGCTTCATCTGATAAAGCAGTTTCCTCACCGGCCACAAAGCGATCCCAGGGTGTATTGGCAAACGCAAACGCTTTTATAATGAAGGCCGCAATCCCATTCGCCGCGTGCTGAAAGCCAAGCTCATCGGCCGGAATATCAGGATAGGCCTGGTTGAACAAAAACACATACTCTTCGTGCGCCAGCAAACGGTCCATCAAGGCTTCCCACATCCCAATAAAATCCTCATCATCGATCAGCGCCATCTCGTTGCCGAACTTTTCGAAATCGGCCGGCATACCGCGCATCTCATCGCGAGCCGTCACTGGAAACATGGCCAACACCGCCAAAATACTGTCAAGATCGTCACCCGGCAGCATATCCCCGGCCGGACTGGTAAAACCACCTTTCGAACCGTTGACCCGAATATCCCAAAACATCGTTACCAGTTCCGGCTGACCGCGATTAAACAAATCGGGCGAATTACGTGGATGAAGAAAGCGATCCGGCGCATTACGCCGCTGCGGGCCAACGCCGTTCAAGCCACCAACCCCAATCGACATCGACAGGCCGTCGCTGGTGTGCTGCAGCGGCAAATGACACGTTGAGCAAGCCATATCGTGATTCCCGCTCATCACTTTATCAAAAAACAACGCTTGGCCCAACGCCACCTTGGCTGTATCCGGTTCCGGCCCCGCTTCAAGCGGGGTAATGCCGGCTTCGCTTATCATCTGGCGAAGTTGCGCATCCAAACCAATAATGATGGGTCCCTGTCGGTGATAGTTGGTAGCTGTCATCACTAAATCGATGATATTGACCTGCTCGTCGCCATTGATATCGGCTTGAGGCTCTGCTGTGGTATAGAAGCTGGCAATAAAAGCCAGATCGAGGATATCAATCACGTCATCCCCTGTGGCATCGCCTCCCAGCAAGATAATATGGCCCACATCCAGAGTGGTGTCGCCCTGAACGGCAGCCTCGGCTTTGGCGCTTAAATAGCCGGGCGCATCGATCAGCATCGAATAGCCGTCATCAACCTCAAGATGCATCTCAAACGTACCGTCAGAGTTGGGCTGAAGCTGATACGTTCCGGCGCTGATAAGTGCGCTGCTGCTATCGCTGCGGCCTTCTAATTCGAGTCTGCCGGTTAGGATTACGTTTGATGCGGCCAGGACATCGCTCGGGCCACCCACCAAAATCGCCGCCGCCGGCAGCATCAAGCCGATACCGATAGCCCAAACCATACCCCAATAGACACCGATTTTCGTTAGATGCCTCATGAGACCTTCTCCATAATCGACTAAGTTTTTCTTATAAATGCAGAAAAGATATCCGGTTGTTAAAGAACGGGTTATGCCTGGGTGATCTGTGTTATTCTGCCAGCCCAATAATAATCGGGCCACGTTCCTGATAATTCGATGCCGTAATTACCAGATCAAAAATATTAACGGTTCCATCGCCGTTGATATCGCCTGTGGGATCATTGGTGCGATACAACGTGGCAATAAGCGCTAAATCTAAAATGTCGATGACCGCATCTTCGTTAACATCGCCACCTAACAGCGTAACCGTCCCGATATCTTCGTTGGGTAAACTCTGTTGAGCAGTCAAGTAGCCCGTATGAGTCGCGCGCAAACAAGCGATACTTTGTTCATCGGCTACGGTAATTTCAAAACTACCATCAGCAGCTGTGGAGGTAGACAGCGAGGAGGATATCGCTTCTGAGCAGGAGGTTTCGGTTAAGATGATGTCGGTGCCGCTGTGATCGGTGCGGCCTTGTAAGAGAATTGTGCCGGAGAATTCGGTTGTCTGTTTAACAATAACGCTAGACACCGCTGCCAAGGCATCGATACGCGGCACCACGCGCCCCGTTCGGC
>JAGRBY010000360.1 GCA_020433835.1 Anaerolineae bacterium
TGCATTCACGCCAACTCTGATCGACCTTTTCCAACGTAACATGCATTCACGCCAACAAAAGAAGGCCCCTGTACGCCGGATTCAGCCTTCCCGACGCGCCGGGACACCTTAATCTGGCGGATTCACCGGCCTCGACGCGGCGGGACACCTCTATTTTTCGGATTGAACGCTCTTGTCGGCGCGAGGGAGTTCCATTTTCCGGACGCACGCCTCTCGGCAGCACGAAACACCTTTATTGCCCCAATACAGCGCCCTCAGACGTCCCTGAGCCTATAATTTGCCACTCGCGGCTTATAGCCGAATCGGTACTACCGTTTATACGGATCATTATTTACGGTCAGAACACAGAGCAAGCAAGGGCAAAGGGAGGCCGGGGCTGTCCGTAAAAAAGTTTTTGCTTGCGCCATTTGCATTGCAAAGGGGGATAATTTATGGGATAATTGTTGGAAGAATTGCGTTTGATGGCTAATCCGATCGATGTAAAAGTGGCCTAGATAAGTAGAGGTAAGATTATCGCTAATACGAGTCGTTGGGGGTTGCATCGAATTGCAGAACAGTATGTTATATACAAAGTTCAGAGCAGATAGAAGCCCCGGATGTTCTTATTGATAACTTTATCTACAGTATTTTTAATAGGGTGTGCCCTCATCTGGGGAATTTTTCGATTATTTGTACAGGGCTTAAATCTTTATGTTTCTTCTCACTTTTCCACCCCTTTTTGGCTTGCCGTTGGTATTGTTGGGGCAAATATTACATCTCTAGGCTATGGAACATGGCACCCTGCAACGTCCGGAGGATTGTTTTTTTCATCGGTACCAGAGACGATACATCGAGGATGGCCATTGCCCTGGTATGGTCTTCCTAATAACGCTTTCGGAATTTTAATCATGCCATTCACACTGCTTGTAGATGTCATCGTCTGGAGCTTCATTATAGGTTATCTGATTTACTTAGTGGTAGCTTTGGTGCATTACAGACAACGATCACCTGTTCATCCTTGGGTTGTTCGAGGAGCAGTTGTAGGGGGAATGGTATTTGCATATGTGATTCCTTTTCTAATATCACCAGTTGTGTTCTCATAAGTATGATATGAGCGGCGACTTTTTGACGAGATTATGTTCTTAGGTCAACGACTATTTAGCCTGGCGCTGATTTCAGGAAGGTTCAGTTAATCATAGATTTTTGTTTTGCAAGTGTCGCCCGTTCCTCAAACTAAATCAAATAATGGGGTAGCGTTCCGATCCTCACCTAACAACGGCGTCTTGCTGATATCCAGGACTCGCCGGTTGGCGAAGTTGGTTGTGGCACTTTGAGGTTGCTGTCTTGTAGAGTATCGGTGGGCACAGCTTACGCCGGGGGCGCTAGCGGGTTTGTCAGCCAAATCGCACACAAATAAAATATGTGGACGGTTTTTTGTCACCGAGTACAAGATAAACGATAATCTCTCATATGTACGAGATTGAATTCACCCCAGAAGCGATTGATGACCTCAAAGCGTTCAGAAAATTTGAGCAACAGATAATCATTGCTGGCGTTGAGGCTCAACTCACTTACGAACCAACCATTGAAACTCGCAATCGTTTTCGGATGCGTCCCAATGAGGTTGCTGAGTGGGAATTACGGATAGATAAATATCGCGTGTTTTACAATGTGGAGCAAGAGGTTCAAATTGTTAGCATTGAAGTAATTGGTTTCAAAAGAGGCAATCGGTTATTTGTACGCGGTAAACGGAGAGAATTATGAAAGTCGTGACAGTTCCAGTCGAACAGAAATATCTTTTTGAGTTACTGATAGAGGCCCAAGAGGAAGGCTTAATATTACAAACCACAGATGGGCAACAATTTGTTTTATTATCGCTTGAAGAGTGGCACGGGTTTGAGGTTGGGGATAGTGAAAATTTTGAACAGGAAGTCAAGGCCACGTCCGAAAATAAGGCATTGCTGGCATTTTTGGCAGACCGTCAGGGTAATGGAAAACGGGTCTCGATGGCAGATGTAAAAAAACAATTGGGGCTAAGTTAAATCCATCAATCTTTGTGGTGAGATATATCTATCCCTATCAATCTGCTAACAAATTAATATACGCGAATTACTAGACCTTAAAAGAGAGACATGGAAAGGAGGAGCTACCGGCGACCCAAATTGCCGCTTATAAAATGAAGCTTTCGTAGGAGATACCATGTCACATGAACAGCCCATCGTCATCACGGCCGGCCCAAGATTTCGTCGCTTTGCAACCTCGGCCCTGGCCGCCCAGGCGATCATTATCAATCAAGCGCAGCAGGTGTTACTTCTATTCAGCCCGCGCAAGCAAAGCTGGCAAGTTGTCAGCGGAGCGCTTGAAGCCGGTGAAACGCTTCTGGATGGCACACTGCGTGAGGTCTACGAAGAATTAGGCAATGCCATCCGGGTTCGCCCTTTGGGGACAGTGCATATGGAAACCTTTCATTATGATGAGCAGGTACACTATATGCTGAGCAGCTACTATCTGTTTGAATATCAAGGTGGCGCTATAGTGCCCGGTGATGATATGATCGGCAGTGAATATCGGTGGTGGCGTATGACCGATATAGACGCAGCGGGAATTGATTTTCATCCTACAACCAAACCCTGGATACTCAAGCGAGCTGTTCAGTTATATGAATTATGGCAAACAGAACCCAATTTGCCTTTGCAGGAAACATTATAGAGATGAAGGCTAAAAGGGTTCCATTTATTTCTCTTCAACTCCATTTGGCAACTTTTACACATCGCCATCTTAGTATATAATAGAAATGTTGTGACCTGGCTGTTAGCGACTATAGTTTCGTTGCATTCTAATTATTAAACCCCACACTCATCTAAACCAAATTTTAACAATCAATCAATAAATGAGGAGCAGAGTTATGAAAAAACTTAATTATTTGTTGCTTGCCTTACTATTGATGTTCGCGCTTAGCGCGTCGTCTGTTGGAGCGCAAGAGGGTAGCGAAGGATTTACCCTAACCATCCTTCATAATAACGATGGAGAATCGCAGCTGGTTAACGCCGGCAGCGATCTGGAAGATTTTGGTGGCGTGGCTCGCTTTGCTGCACTCGTAGACCAACTGCGGGCTGAAGCGGTCGACGGCTCCGGCAATACCGGCGTGGTGCTGCTGTCATCCGGTGACAACTTCCTGGCCAGCCCGGAACTGGACGCCAGTATGGAAAAAGGCGTTCCCTTCTATGACTCCACCGCCATTAGCAGGATTGGCTACGATGCTATGGCCATTGGCAACCACGAATTTGACTTTGGCCCCGAATTTCTGGCCGATTTCATCGAAGGCGTTGGCGGCACATTCCCCTTTGTTAGCGCCAACCTTGATTTCAGCGGCGAACCGCGCCTGCAAGCTCTGGTCGACAACGGCTCAATCGTTAAAAGTGTTGTTGTTGATGAAGAGGGGCAGCAAATTGGTATTGTTGGGGCTACTACCCCGCTGTTACCGTCCATTTCAAGCCCCCGCAACGTTAGCGTTGGGACCGATGTAGCCGGTGCCCTTCAAACCGAAATCGACGCGCTGCAAGGTCAAGGTGTTAACAAAATCATCGTTATCAGCCACCTGCAAAGCGTTAACGAAGATTTAGACCTGGCTACCCAACTGAGCGGCGTCGATGTTATGATCGCCGGTG
Source organism: Anaerolineae bacterium (assembly GCA_020433835.1). The sequence continues at coordinate 3,648 of JAGRBY010000360.1, forward strand.
GTGGTGATGAACTGCTGGCCGACGCAGATACGCTTTTGGTTCCCGGCGATGAAGAGCCGTTTGGCTCTTACCCGTTAACCGCAACCACCGCCGAAGGCACCGAAATCCCGGTTGTAACGACACCCGGCGATTACAAATATGTGGGTAAACTGGTTGTAACCTTTGATGCCGATGGCAACGTTACTTCCGTTGGCGATGACAGCGGCCTGGTTCGTGTTGCCGGTGGCGCTAACGATGATGCCGTTGAACCCAATGCCGATATTCAAGCCCAGGTTGTTGAACCGGTAACCACCTATGTCGATGCCCTCGCCAGCAACCAAATCGGTACATCCGAAGTTGCTCTGGAAGGTCGCCGCGATCCGGGTGTTCGTACAGAAGAAACCAACCTCGGTAGCCTCTTGGCCGATGCTTTGCTGTGGGAAGCTAATCGCCAGGCCGGCAGCTTCGGCGCGGCTCCGGCTCAGGTAGCCATGCAAAACGGTGGTGGTATCCGCAACAACACGCTGATCCCCGCCGGCCCTATTACCGAACTGACCACGTTTGATGTGGCACCTTTCTCGAACTTTGTGACCGTTGTGTATGATATTTCTCCGCAGCAGTTCAAAGATCTGATGGAAAATGCGCTTTCTGCCGTTGAAAACGCCGGTGGCCCCTTCCCCCAAATCGCCGGGTTCAGCCTGGTTTACGATCCGGCCGCGGCTGCAACCACCTATGACGAAGAAGGCAATCTTGTTGCCACCGGTGAGCGCGTTCAGTCGATTACGCTGGATGACGGCACCGCCATCGTGCAAGACGGTGCCGTTGTTGAAGGCGCTCCGGCCGTGGCTGTGGCGACCATCGACTTCCTGGCTCGTGGCGGTGACAACTATCCCTTTGGCGATAATTCCTTCACCACCATGGGTGTCAGCTACCAGCAAGCGCTCAGCAACTACATTGCTGAAGGCTTAGGCGGCACCATCACTGCCGCGCAGTATCCCGAAGGCGGCTCTGGCCGTACCACCACCGTCGGCGATGGCGAAATGATGGCCGAAGGTGAAGAAGCTATGACCGAAGGCGAAATGGCCGAAGGTGAAGAAGCCATGACCGAAGGCGAAATGGCCCAAGGCGGCACCTGCGATCAGGATTACGTGGTTCAGGCTGATGACTGGCTGAGTAAAATCGCCGATAAATTCTATGGCGATGTTCTGGCCTATGATGTTATCTTCGATGCCACCAACGCAGCCGCCGCAGCCGGTGAAGCTTACGATCCTATCGCCGACCCGAACATCATTGAAATCGGGCAAGTTCTCTGTATCCCCAACATGGATGGCGATGCCATGGCTGAACCGGCGATGGAAGCAACCGCCGAACCGGCCATGGAAGGTACGATGGAAGCAACGATGGAACCCATGATGGAAGGTACGATGGAAGCAACCATGGAAGCGACAATGGAACCCACTGAAGAACCGGCGATGGAAGCAACCATGGAACCGACTGTCGAAGCTACTGAAGAACCCATGATGGAAGGCACAGCCGAACCGACTATGGAACCGACTGTCGAACCGACAACCGAGCCATAGAATACATTCATGGATATAACCTACTAGCGTAGGTCAAAATACACCTTATTTGTCGATAATAAAAAGGGCCAGCGAAGATGCTGGCCCTTTTTATAGCTTCGGTCGAATCTTTATCAAACCCCTGGTAGTTGCTGGGTAATACAATGAATATTTCCGCCGCCCAGAATGATTTCTCGACTCGGTACGCCGACTACGGTTCTATCCGGAAATAATGCTTGTAATTGCGACCGAGCAACCTCGTCCTGAGGATCATCAAAGAAGGGCATTATTACCCCACCGTTAGCGATATAAAAATTGACGTAGGAAGCAGCTAAGCGATTCCCTGCCCGGCGTGGGAGCGCTCCCAAAACCTGGTCAATGCCCGCACTTTCTGTTTCGGTCATATAAAGCGGCCCCGGTTGATAAACTTTATGCACTTTTAGCCGCCGGCCGCGAGCATCGGTAGCCGATTGCAGCCGTTCGTAAGCATCGACAGAAACTTTATACTGCGGATCGTTGACATCATCTGTCCAGGTTAAGGCCACAACACCCGGTCGAATAAAACAGCATAAATTATCAACATGGCCGTCCGTTTCATCGTTATAGACCCCGCGCCCCAACCAAATAATCTTTTCGATGTTGAGGTAATCTTTAAGGTATTGCTCAATTTGGGCTTTAAAGAGTTGGGGATTGCGATTGGAATTGAGCAAACATTCTTCGGTGGTAATGAGCGTCCCTTGCCCATCGACATGGATAGCGCCGCCTTCTAAAACCAGCGGGGCCTTGTAACGGGCAACATGTTCAATCTCAATAACTTTTTGGGCGACGAGATCATCTTGGTCCCACGGGAAATAAACCCCACCTTTAAGCCCACCCCAGGCGTTAAAATGCCAATCAACGCCACGGATTGCATCGTGATCGTTGGTAACAAAGGTGGGGCCAACATCTCGCATCCAGGCATCATTGGATGATAACTCGACCACACGAATGTATTCGGGCAGCATATATCGAGCATTTTGATATTGGCTGTGCGAGACGGCCATTGTAACCGGCTCAAAGGTGGCAATCGCTTTGGCAACCTCTACGAACGCCTGTTGAGCCGGTTTTCCACCCAAGCGCCAATTATCGGGCCGGTGAGGCCATAACATCCAGCAACCGGCGTGGGCTTCAAACTCACCGGGCATGCGAAATCCGTCTTGTCGAGGGGTTGTTGTCCGTGTAAGCAAGTGTTAATCTCCATGAAAGCTAAAAATTTATGGTCAGTATTGATCCGGCAGCCGGAGGCGAGAACGCTTCGGCTTTGCTATGATGCTGGGTTTATGATAAGATGTTCGGCTAAAAAGGTCGAGTCGAGATGATTAAATTTACAAGGGTTGCGCTTATTCAATTGGCATGCAGCGCCGATATCGAAGCCAATATCGCCAAAACGGAGCATCATATTCGCGCAGCGGCAGCTAATGGCGCTCATATCGTTTGCTTGCAAGAAATTTTCAACACCCTCTATTTTCCTCAACAGGTCGATGTTACGCAGTACCAACTGGCCGAGCCTTTGCCCTCGCCCACAACGGAACGAATGGGGCAGTTGGCCGCTGAATTAGGAATCGTTCTGATTTTGCCGGTTTTCGAAGAAGCACAGCCGGGTGTTTATTTTAATAGCACGGTTGTTTATGATGCCGATGGGGCCTATTTGGGCAAGTATCGCAAAAATCATATTCCCGATGGGCCGCAATATCTGGAGAAATATTACTTTAGCCCCGGTGATCTGGGCTATCCGATTTTTGACACGCGCTATGGCAAAATTGCAGTCGGCATCTGTTGGGACCAATGGTTTCCTGAGGTAGCGCGTATTTTTGCTTTGCAGGGGGCCAATATCATTTTTTACCCCACCGCCATCGGCTCTGAGCCGGATCGACCGGATTATAGTTCAACCGGAGCGTGGCAAACAATTATTCGTTCGCATGGTATTGCCAACGGGGTATTTGTGGCGGCGGTCAATCGCGTAGGGGTTGAAGATGCAATGCGCTTTTATGGGCACAGTTTTATCAGCAACCCCTTCGGCGATTTTTTAACCGAAGCCGGCGAGGACGAGCAGATCATTTACGCCGACCTGGATTATGATCAAATCCGCGAACTACGAAATCTATTCCAGTTTTTTCGCGATCGCCGGGTTGATACCTATGGCCCCCTCTTGAAAAGAGTCATCGACCCCGACCATACCTAAAGCAGCCGCTAAGAAACTGTTTTAAAAGCCTTAAAGGATCCACAGATGGACACAGATTCTCACA
>JAGRBY010000361.1 GCA_020433835.1 Anaerolineae bacterium
AAAGAGTTTATATGAACCGGATGAATTGGTGGATCTCACCCTTGAAGAAGTGGAACTCTCAAATGATGAAAAAAATTGGCTCGTGACATTTGGTTTTACGAGACGTTTGACAGAACCGATTACTGAAAGAAATGTTCGATCAACTACAAGCGAAGCGTTTGGTTGGCTCTCCGACTCACAAGCAGAAGAGTCGCAAAAATATGCCATTCGTGAGTATAAAATTATCCCAGTAGATGCAGCTACAGGCAACGCCAACTCAATGAAAATCAGAGAACTATGATAGAAGTTGTTAGAGAACTTATTCAAAAATATAAAACTAAAGGAATAATCGTAGATAGTAACCTGCTCTTATTCTATTTGATAGGGGCGATTGACTTAGGCCGGATTAAACAGTTTCACCGTACAAAGAATTTTGCAGAAGAAGATTTCACTACGTTGCAGAACATTCTTCAAAATTTTAATACCATTGTGACCACCCCTAATATTCTTACCGAGGTTAGTAATTTTCTGGGGCAGTTAAAAAAAGATCTCCATGCTCTCTACTATAGAGGGTTTGCGAACAGTATTGATCTCCTTGATGAGAGATATGTAGCAAGTAATGAAGTGGCTAAAATGCCTGGATTTTCGTGGCTTCACTTGACAGATAGCGGTATCGTTGACCTTGCCAAGAATGCGTATTTAGTGATTACAGTAGATGCACCCCTTGCCGTTTACCTGGGAAGACAAGGTATTGACGTGATTAATTTTAATCACATTAGACCCGATTTTTGGCAATAACGTTGGCTACTATTTATAACGCCAACCAGAAGTTGAAGCTTACCTAAACTAGCGAGAACAAATTGTTCAGGAAATCCGCCAAGAAAATGAGGCGCGTTTCAATCAACAAGGTATTCGTGACCGGTTATTGACTCGGCAAGCAAGCAGTTAAACGATAAAATGGGGAAGGTTTTTTGATTACCACGTATCCGACTGATGCGATCAAGGAAGGAACGAAGATATGGTCCAAGTAAAAGTATACTATGATAAAGTAGGCAATACACTAACCGTTTGGTTTGACGACCCGCAGAAAGAATATATCAGCGAAGAGACAGGGGAAGAAGTAATTCTTATGAAAGACAAAGCTGGGCGGGTCATAGGCTTTGAAAAGCTCAACTTCACTATGTCCGATACGGAGCAATTGCAGGTAGCTTTTGAGGCAATAGCGGTTTAGGATAACTAAACCGCCCCTTTTCAAGTTAACTTCTAACGTAATAGTCGTACACATTCTTGTTTCGCCTCAAATCCCTCGCAAACCTTTTGCGGCAAGGTAAGATATGCTATACTTGAAGTACCACTTTTTTCGACTTCTCCTTGATGACGTTTAGTCTCCCCCCCCCCCATAATTTTTGGTTGATGGAAAAGTTAGGCCATCATCCTAACCTGGGACAATGAATCGCCGGTGTAAAGATGTACAAGTTTCTTTTCCAGACAAGAAGAGTTGTTAGGCAGCTAAAGGCTATTCTGTCCTTTACCTCCTGTGATTCACTACTACACCGAGTGAACTTTCTGGTAGACGGAGGGCCAATTTAGTGATATAATTTCAACGGAGGTGTGACTACACATCACAAAATGAATCCAAACTTGATTTTAATGCAAACTAATAAAGAGATAATATGAATTTTGATAGCGCCAAGTTGCTCCATATAGGTATAAGCTATGTAGTCGCTCCTGTGTCTGAAATAAATGAAGAAAAGGCACATGAATTCTCTGGACATCTGATAAAGGCTAAATTAGGCCTTAATGATAGAAAGTTTGAAGATGGCACTGTTATTGCATTACGAAGAACTCCAACACCACTAGAGGTAAAAATAGCGTTTGTTGGCCCTCAATTAGTTCAGGTGCTGGTTGTGGCTCCCCACCCGCAACGTGCCTTTGAAATATTTGTGGAAGAAACGCAAGAAGTGGTTGCTGCATTTGCAAAAACCTGGATGCAAGGGGGGTTCCAAATCATACATAGCGATGCAACAATTAGGCAGCTATACGACTCTAGTAGGGACCACGGATTTTCTGAATTGTGGGAAGACAAGTTAGGCCAACGTAAAGAAAGTTTAGCTATTTTTGACCGACCCGTTCAGGGGGGAGGACTCAGATTTGTTATGCCTGAACGACAAGATGAAAAGGACCGCAAAAAAGTGGAATTAAAAATCGAATCTTTTATGCGAGATCCCAAACAAATTTTCGTAGAAGTTCAATTCGGTTGGCAAGAGCCGATTGTGGCAACTAGTGTTACGGATTTCCACATAGCTGACCGGCTAAAAAATCTTGAAGACTTTATCGAAAATCGAGTTCATAAATTTATGGAAAGGGCCTAAAATGAAAGAGATATTTCTAGTTGATGATATTTCCGTGGTTGATGAACCGCAAGAAAACGAGAGCCGATTTCCTTCAGCTAATATTTATTATTCAACTCCTTCAACAAAAAATAGAATTGTTGTTACTAAAATTTCATCACAGATCCCTACACTTTACTTAGATGTAGATGATGATCAATCCTGGTACTGGTCTGATCATTGGCAGGCTATGGAAAGAGAAGCAACTAAAAATTTGCAAGAAGGCGATTATGAAGAATTTAATAGTATCAATGATTTTATTGCTTCCCTTTAGTCTTTATGAAATTCCGAAGAAGTAAGCAGTTTCAAAAATCCTATAACAATTTACCATCAGAAATACAAGAGAAGGCCCGCAAAGCCTTCTCTCTTTTTAAGGATCAACCTCATTATCCATTTCACCCTTCATTGGTAGTAAAAAAAATTAGAGGTGTAGATAACATTTGGGAAGGTAGAATAGATCTTTTTTATCGATTTACATTTGAAATTTTAAAAGAAAATGATGAAATTATTTACTATTTTCGCAATATTGGCCCTCATAACATAACCTCTTCTAATCCGTAATAAACAAGAAGCGTCTCTGAAAAGGGATGTCTAATATACAATCAACCTCACACCCTAGTCGAGAAATGGCCCAGTAACACATTGTACTCATCGCCTAATTGTGGCTTTTTATCAATCTTAGCTGGGCAGCAATGGCATCTTTAATTGTATCCTGTACAAGTAAACTCAAGCATAGGGCAGATAAAGAATTCGTCTGCATAAAGGTGATAAATAATCACTGATAGAAATCCTACTTGTTTCATCGGGATTCTTTAGAGCCATTGCAGATCTCTTGTTCCCCCCTACATCCCCAACTTCTTCAACCACGTCGGATTATCCTCCGTTGCCACCCGCAGGATGGCGCGAAAATCGGACAGCCAGGCGTCCAGCTCGGCCAGTTTGGCGTTGCGGCGGCTGGTGGCCTGGCGGGCGTTGCCTTTGTTTTGCTTCTGGAGCACACGGGCGGCGACCACTGCCCGGACTAACTCCGCTTCCGCATCGAGCTTGGCCGGGGTGTAGCCGTACTCGGCCATCTTTCCCGACAACTCCGCATCGTGCAGCAGATTGGTGTAGAAGGTCGTCGCCTGGTCGAGCCACTCGGCCAGACCATCCTTACGCCGGCCCCGTAGCAGCAGCGCCTCTTCAGCCTTGAGATTGCCGACCAACGCAATCCGGGCCACCTTTAGCGTGCGCATATAAGCCTTTTTCGCCGTGGCCCACGCCTTTTTCACCGACTCTGTAGCTTCGTACTGAATGCCGTACTCAACCAACTGCTGGAGATCCAACGCCTTGACCTGATCAAACAAGGCTTTACCGGCTTGCACTTTGTCCTCACCATAGCCAAATTGACTCAGCGCGGCCATAAGGTCGGGATCGTCTAGCGTGTTGTTGATCATCATCTGTGCGGCAAACATACGGTCTTCAATAGATTGATTCTTGAAGTCAGGCATAGAAAAGAGTTCCTTTCTGGAATAGATGATTAACGACCTGAAAAGCATTAACCCTCTGGTGGTTTATCCTTTTCAGGCGGTTGTATATGAGGTCAAGGCGGTGGTTCATCCTTTTCAGGCGATGGTTTATGCGATCAAGGGTGGTGGTATATCGCTTTTAGGCGGTTGTATATGGCCTCAAGGCGGTAGTTTATCCTTTTCAGGCGGTAGTTTATGAGATCAAGGCCGGTAGTTTATCCTTTTCAGGCGGTAGTTTATCACGATACCTTATTATGATACGGCATGGCGGGGGTGATGACTAGAGGCAAAGGTACTTTGTTGGCTTTCCCAAAGGTACTTAAAGGCAGGAATTAGGGGGAGGGGGACCAGGGCATTGCAAAATCGCCATTGATGGGGTGTCGTTTCATAATCCTGTCCCCTCTCCCCCTTTTGCGGCAAAATAAGCTGTGCTATACTTAGCCCACCTCTTTTTTTGACCTGCCTTGATGCACCCTAACACACCTAATTTAGGAGAAATTGATAAATGGATATTGTTCAAGTTTTTCAACGCGCGGTTGCCCGCCATAGCAACCGCGCATTCCTGTTTGATCGTCAGACCACCATCACCTATGCCCAAGCCGAAGCCCGGACAAACGCCATTGCCGCCGAACTTTTAGAGCGCGGCCTCAGCGATGGCGATACGCTGGGGCTGGCCGCTTCCGACCGCGTTTCGCTGTGGCTGGCGATTATCGGAGCCTGGAAAGCCAATGCCCTGCCCTCGCTTATCGATGCCCGGACCCCCGCTGATCAACTGCCCTATTTTCTTGATGACATTGGGGCCAAAGTGATTGTCGCCGCCCCTGAAATTCATGATCGCCTGCAAGCCGCCGGCGCAGACGTGGTGATCGATATTGAAAATTTGGGTGCGGCCCAACCCACTACCGCCGTAAACCATCACGGCCCGGCTTCCCCGCTCTACCTGTCTTATACCTCCGGCACCACCGGGTTGCCCAAAGGGGCCGTGCTGCTGTCTGAGCCGGTGACGCTGGGGACAAGCTGTATTGCCGACCGGCTCCAGCTAACGCGCCGCGACATCCTGCTGGCAACAACCCCCATCTCCAGCAGTTTTCAACTGGTAGCCGCCTTGATGCCGGCGCTGCATGTGGGGGCCAGTGTGGGGCTGGTGGCCGGGTTACCCATCGAGGCTATCTGGCAGACGGCGTTGAACCATCAAGCCACAATTCTGGTGGCCTATCCGTTAACTCTGGCGGACATCGTCAACGCTCCCCAGGCGGTTGAGGGCAAATCGCCCTTTCGCGTGGCGTTATCGGGCGGCTCGTCATTGGCCCCTCGCCTTAAACGGGATTATCAGCAGCGGTTGGGCATTGCCTTGCTGGAAAGCTACGGCCAAAGCGAGTTGGGCGGCTTTATGGTGATGGGTGCCCCGCATGATGATGCCCAGACCCTGGCCGCCGGGTTTGCCGGTCGCCCCCTGCCCGACCGGCCGGCCTACATTGGCGATGCCGATTGCCACGAGCTTCCGGCCGGCCAAATCGGCGAGGTGCTGGTCACCCACGGCTTTTTCGATACGTACCGCAACAAGCCGGAGCAAACCGCTGCCGGCCAGCGTGGCGGTGTACTGCACACCGGCGACTTGGGCATCGCCCAGGAAGATGGCTATATAAAAGTGATGGGGCGCGTAAGCGAAGCGGAAATCGCCCACCAACGCGGCGGCTTTCTCCGTGATCTGGAGGATACCTACTACGAACACGAAGCGGTTCAACACGCTGTGGCCGTAGCCGGAGCCAATGGCCTCGTCGGCGGTTTTGTCGAACTTAAAGCCGGGCAAACGACATCGGCAGAAGCCTTACAACACTTTGTCGCCGATAGGGTCCCGTCCGGTTTACTGCCGCAAAAGACCATCATTTTAGACAAAATGCCGCGCACCTTTAGCGGCAAAGCCGACCGGCTAACGCTTTCGCAGCAGGTGGGCGAGAGGTAGCCTTGGGGGTAAGGGGGTAAAAAATTTCCGCCATGGCATTTTTAAGACGTAGAACCGGGTTTCTGGGTCTCAAATGGCGGACAAACCGATTTAAGAAACACGCTTTTCGTTTAGATGTCGCGCCAATTTTCCGAGTTTAGGGCAGGTATTCGCTTAAAATGGCTAACGTTGTTTGTAATCAGAGTCAGATTGTGAGCCAGGGCAATTGAAGCAATCATAATATCTGCATCCAAGATAATATTGCCTTGTTTCTTTAAGTTCGATTTAAGCTGACCGAAGATTTCTGCTGCCTTATCATCAAACTGTATCGTTGAAAGTGTATTTGATAGACGTTTGACATTTTTTAGGTTTTGTTTGACATGACGGGAATTATAGGCACCGAAAAATAATTCAGCTTTCGAGATGATGGAGAAACCGATATTTTCTAAGCCAATGTCCAGAGCTTTTTTTTCAATCTGATGATCACCATTTAGCCAATAGATAATAATATCGGTACCAAGTAGATATTTCATAGGGGGGTAAATCCCTTCCTACAGACCTTGAACTAACGATATCATCAACTATCTCTTCTACAGGACGATCATCTTGCCAGATGCCGCACAAACCTGAAGCTCCCGCAATCGCTCCATCGGTAATGATAATGGTAACTTTTACACCGTCAGGTAGCTCAATACGCTCATCCAAAACAATCATATTGTTCTTGATGTGTCCAGAGATTTGTAAGGATTTTTGTTTGGGCATAATAACCTTCCTTAACCATAATACATTGATTGTAGCACGTCCGGTTGCGGGGAGCAAGGAAATTTTGGAGAGTATTAGCTTTAGGGCCTTAGAAAAGTTAGGTGACAGTCACTAGCGTGTTTAAGTGACTGTCACCTTGAGACCTATATAAGTTTTGAGTGCGCTAATTGACAAAGCAAGCTTTGTCGCTCCAGACTAAACGCCTAACCGATTGCGGCGTAGAATCTCAGCCGTGGCCTGCACGGTGCTGACCTGGTGGTTGGGCAGCGGGAGAATACGCTCGTGCAAGGTGTCGATAATCCATTCTTTCTGCGGGAAGAAGGCGTCTTCCATTTCGGCCGGGGGGGTGATCCAGTTGCGGGCACCAACCACGGCCACCGGCCCATCGAGATAATCGAAGGCGATCTGGCTGATGTTCGAAGCCATCGTGTGCAAGAACGATCCGCGCTCGCAAGCGTCCGAGGCCAGCACCACCTTGCCCGTCTTCTTGACCGATTCGATGATCGGCTCGTAGTTGAGCGGGTTGATAAAGCGGGTGTCGATGACCTCGCAGCTCAGGCCGTACTGCTCGGCCAGTTCGTCGGCGGCTTCCAGGGCGCGGTAAAGCGTTGCGCCAACGGTGACAAGGGTGACATCCTCTCCCTGGCGGCGCACGACCGGTTCGCCCAGCGGCACCTCGTAATAGTCGACCGGCACGCCCTCTTCAACCAACGTTTCCGGCTCGGAGTAAAGGCGCTGGCTTTCAAAAAAGACGACCGGATCGGTGCCGCGTAGGGCCAGGTTGAGCATGCCCTTGGCATCGTAGGGCGTGGCCGGGAACATGACCTTGAGGCCGGGAATGTGGGCCACCAGCGAGGTCCAGTCTTGCGAGTGCTGCGCCCCGTATTTA
>JAGRBY010000362.1 GCA_020433835.1 Anaerolineae bacterium
CTGAATGTTTGAAGACTTAACTGAATGTTTGAAGACTTAACTGAATGTTTGAAGACTTAACTGAGTGTTTGAAGACTTAACTGAGTGTTTGAAGACTTAACTGAGTGTTTGAAGACTTAACTGAGTGTTTGAAGACTTAAAATTTTTTCAGATTCTATACGATGAGGCATCACAATTGAACATTTTCAGGAGATTTGGAGATTGGGAGATGAGAGCTGGGCCTCACCAATCGCCTTATCGCCTCATCTCCATTTTACCAGGGTGATTACCTCATGGTTCCAAAAGTTTGCCCTGCGCCCACTTCTCAAATTTTTCAAAATCTTTTCTGGCACCGGCCATATCTCCCAACTGCACGCGCACAATACCACGGCTGTTGTAATACTGCCCGTTTTTCGGATCAAATTCAATGGCCTTATCGCAGGCGGCCTCCACAACTTCCGCCTGCTGCCAACGGCCGCCGGTAACGCACAGCGCGTGCCAAACCGCTTCGGAATCGAGACCACCGGCCAACTCCATCGCTTTCTCAAATTGGGTTTTTGCTGCCACATCATTGCCTGCTCTGGCCAACTCCACCGCCACATTGAGCGCGTTCGTGATGGTCGGTTGAGCGAATAAACGCGCTGTCTTCATAGGACTCAGCATCTCCGTGGGCGAGGCCGAGCCAACCTGACGCATAATTTCGGCGACCTCTTCAAACTTTTTTGCTGCATCGTCCACCTGGCCGTTTTGGGCCAGCTGCCGTCCTTCCGCTTGCAGTTTGGCCACAGCTTCAAACAAAGCTCGCTGTGCTTCAGCGTGAGCATCAGAAAATGGAAGAGTAGCATCCCCCAAGGCTAACAGATGGGTGAATATTTTCTCCGCCTCAACCCAATCACCCTGCCGGGCTAAATCTCGACCGGCCTCAACAACGCTGGGTGGAACCGGGAAGTTGTCGCAGGTACGTTGGTAAGGTTGATTGGGGAAGTAAACGTCCCACTCCTCAAAAGTAAGGTTGCGCGAGAGCCGACGGCACGGGGCATCAACAAAACGGGTATCCACCAATTTTACGGTCTGATCATCAGAGGCAGAAGTAAGGTAGCTACCATCCGGACTCCATTCTACATCCCAAATCCAATGGGTATGCCCCATTAGGGTATTAATCCTTCGGCCTGTAGCCGTTTCCCAGATAATAATCTTATTATCCGGCTCCAATTCATCATTACCGCCTGAAGCAGACGCCAGTAGAGACCCATCACCATTAAAGGCGATGTCAAGAATAATGCCGGTATGATCGGTGCGCGTGTAGGCAAGGTCCCAGTTGGGGGTCTGCGTATCTCTAACCGCAAGCAGACCGGTTCGGTCGCCGGAAGCCAGATAGCGGCCATCAGGACTCCATTCCACGGCAAAGATATTATTTTCGTGCCCCTCAAACGTATAAGCGGTTGTATAATTATCGGTCGCATCCAAAATGACCAGGCGGCTATCATCACCACCGGAGGCCAGATAGCGGCCATCGGGGCTCCAAGCCACATCTAAAACGGCGGCTCGATAGGATGGGCTGGTATGTACCTGCCGGGTAATCAGCATTGTTTGCGTTAATGAAGTGACATCCCAAATTTGGATAAGATTGTTTGTAAGACCGGCCGCCAAAATATCCTGGGTAGGATGCCAACTGACACTCCAATATTCGCCCGGTTGGTCAGCCAGGCGGGCTAAGGGTTCACCGCTGGCTCCATCCCAGATGATGATCGACTTATCCGCTGAAACCGAGGCCAGCTTATCGCCCTTGGCGTTCCAGTCCGCTTCAATGACCAATTCCTGATGACCGGTTAGAATTTTAGTGGGTGTTAAAGGGCTGCCGGCCCAGATAATCACCCGTTCATCAAACGAAGTTGTGGCCAGGCGAGCGCTGTCGGGACTCCAAACAGCGCTGAAGACGCTGGCACTATGCTTATCCAGAGTCAAGGCCGGGTGCCAATTCAATTCCCAGATGATGATCGATTTATCGGTCGACGTGGAGGCCAACTGCGTGCCATCCGGGCTAAAGGCAATGCCCTGCACATAATCGGTATGCCCCAGCAATTTCCGCTCTAACTTGCCCGTCGCGACATCCCAAACCCCCACAGACTCATCCGTTGAGGCTGACGCTAACCGCTGCCCGTCATGGCTCCAGGCCAGATCAAACACAGGGTCTGCATGCCCTTCCAGTCGCCGGATGGGTTCTCCCCGCTCAGCATCCCAGATAATAATATCACGATCATCCGCCGCCGTAGCCAATTGGTTGGTGCCGATAATGGGATTCCAGGCCACGCCGCGAACAACATCCTTATGCCCGTGTAATACGTTAGAAATGGGCGTCGTAGTGATCAAATTCCAAAGTATCAACGTCTCATCACCGGATACAGACGCCAGTTGGGTATCATCAGGGCTAAAGGCCAGGTCCCATACTTGGTTAGTATGGCCGGCAAGCTTCGTAGATGTTGGGGGCGATTGGCTCATATCCCACAGAATGATCAGGCCGTCATCGTCGCCCGAAGCCAGCAGCGACCCATCAGAATTGGAGGCTAAACTCAAAATATAGGTTTGATGGCCGTTTAACGTTTCGACCACTTGCTCCCTGTCCCAATCCCAAATTTTGATAGTACCATCATCAGAGGCCGAGGCTAACTGCGTATCGTTAGTAGGGTGCCAGACAATTTTGCGGACCCAATCGCTATGTCCGGTCAGTTTACGAACCGGTTTAAATGGGTCGGTATCCCAGATAATAATGGTGTTGTCGTCGCCCCCGCTGGCCAGATATCGACCATCCGGTCGCCAGGCAGCATCGCGCACCACCTTAGTATGTTCCATCAAGGTCGCCTCAATAGGCGGAAATATATATGGGGCTTTGCCAAATACTTGTTGAATTTCGTTGGTTATACCTGATTTGGCTAACTCAGCGGCAAGCAGTAAAGCTAATTGAGGGTTACTATTAAGTAAGAATTCTGATTGAACAGCAATGACTTGTTGTTGTGTTAAATTGGCTCGCGTTGCTTGTGTCTCAGCTTCTTGAGCTTGGGCTTGAGCAGTCTCCTGAGCGTTTATTGCATTGATTGCTTCAGCCTGAGCGGTACTTTCTGCGTTTAACGCTTTAGTTGCTGCTATTTGAGCGGTAGCTTTGCCAGCTTCGGCGGTGGAAGCGGAAATTGCTTGTCGTTCAGCAGCATTTCTCGAAATAATTGTAATTACCACTGCCGCTCCTACAATCAATAAAACCGCCATACCTATCGCTGCAATCCTTCGCAATTGTGCCCGGCGGCGGGCGGCTTGGCTCAAACGCAACAATTCCGCTGCCTCTTCATCCACATGCAGATACTGGCGCTGGCTGTTGATGATATCAAACCGATCACCGCTCAATAAAGTCCCGGTATGCTTAAAAACTTCCACCTCTTGCTTAAGCAGCTCCTCGGCGGCTTTACGGGCCTGAATTTCGGGATCGATCTCAATTTCGGTCAGCAGATAGTCATGGGCCAATTCGTAGGCAGGTTCATCCTGCTGTTCGTCCTCCTCTACATTCACCAGACGGTTCTCAACTAACTGATCCAGCAGAGCATCCAGGCTCATTACGGCGGTCAGATAAGTCGCCAGAATAACGGTTAGCTCACTTTTAGTGCGGCGAATGCGGCGCTGGTCGGAAGAGACCAGGGCAATCAACAGGTGGCGGGCGGCTTCCCGCTCCTGCGGGCTAAGGGTGCGTTGCAGCACCCGATTCAGGTGGCCGCGCAAAATGCCCTCGGCTCGGCTTTTTTCGTCGTACATTTGAAGGGTGAGAGTCGACGGCAGGTCGGGGTTGGCGGCCTGCTGCTCCTGTAACATGGCGTACAGGGCCGAGCAAACTAGCTGAATTTGGGGCGGGGCCACCTCACCGCTGTCCGGGTCGCGCAAGTCGGCCAGCAGGGTCTCGACCAGCTCTGCTTCAAAGCGAATGTCCTGCCGGGCGGCCGGTTCGATGATAACGGTCTCGGCTTCGGCAAGAGTCAGCCGATTAAGGCGGTAGTCATTTTCAAAGGGGTTACGAATTCGGGGTCGGAAATTGGCCAGGTTACCAAAGAATTCCGTCCGCAAAGCCACTATCCAGACAACCCTAAGACCTGCGTCTTCCAGACAGTCAGCCAACTCGGCTACAAATTTGCTCCGGGTCGCGTCATCAATCAGGGTAAAGAGTTCCTCAAACTGATCAAGCATCACGTACAAGGTGGTCCCTGTGCCCAACACGCTGGTCACCTGCTGTAGAAAGTCGCGCAGCGGAGCCTGGGCCAATTCAGGTGTGCCCGTAAGATTAGGCAAAAAGGCACGCTTAATCGCCAGCGTCGGCGATTGATCATAGGATCGCAAATAAACCGGCAAATGGCCCTGACCAAGCAACCGGTTGCCAATCCCCGCTTGTAAGAGCGAGCTTTTACCCGCGCCTGACTCGGCGTGAAGGATGGTTAAAGGACTGCGTTGAAGTTGGTCCAACAATTCGGTTATGGCCCGGTTACGGCCAAAGAAGCGATGGGCATCGCACAGGCGGTAGGCCAGCAGCCCCTTGTAAGGGTTGCCCCGGTTGTCACCTTCGGCCTCAACAACGGCTTGCAGGCGTTGCAGGTAATCCTGAACACCCTCGGCCAGTTTTTTAGTGGCGAATTCATGGACCTTGGCTGCTTCCTCGGCAGCGGACAGCGCTTGATTGACGATATGGGTGATTTCGTTGACAATCTTATCTCGACCCACCACATCGCCACCGGCGGTTATCGTGGTGGATATATTACCGGTCTGGATAGTTCCGCTGTGGATGTCGGAAATATTTACGCCGCCGATGTTGGTCTCGTCAGTCATAATACCTTTTACTTTTTTTTGTTAACGGAAGCGGGTTGCTGAAAAATTTATCAAGACCAGTTGGATATGAGGCTGTATTAGATTATACGCTTTACAAACAATTATATAGCATCCCCATTTCATAATCTACACCCTCTTTCCCCCTATAAATCTTGGCTCAGCTATCTTTAACCTACTTTTAGTTCATCAATGCACAACCATTTCATTCTCTAACCTTAAAGTTTTGAACATCCCCATTATATCTGATGCCGTTGCAAGTGTTCATTATTCATTTTATAAACATCCTCTCTATGATATCAGCTTTAGAGTAGCAAACATTGCTCAAGTAAGTCTCAGTATTTACTAAAAAATGATGTTTATTGTTATTAGACCACTCCTCCGGGGAGATACGACTGCCGCTAGCTGCGAAGCTGCTAAAAAGGGAGTGCGACAGCAGCTTCCCATCTCCAGACAACAAAAAAGCCAGCGTTAAGCTGGCTCTCAAAAAAGGCGACGGTCAGATTAGATCCATTTTTAGTGGACATCACCCAAGGCTTTGAGATAGTCACATACGAGTTTCGGATAGTCGGACTTCCAGTGAGGGGTTAATTTGATATGCCCCCGTTTGATTTCATCCGGTTTTGCAGCGTCTTTGGTTTGGAAGATGTGTACCCCATCCCACCTGTAAATATAAAAAATGTCCTCAGCCGCAATATCATAAAACTGGACAAAATTTGGGTATTTGCGCTTAAATTGAGTCTCAATCTCCTCCTTGTAAAAATGAAGCTTTTTATTAAAGGTATAGCCACGAACCTTGTCAAACCACTTGCGTGTTAGACAGCTACCGCTGTGGAAAATGTTTTGGCGGGGCAATCTCAACGCACCATTACTCCAGACAAAGGCTTTGGTCGGCTTAAAGAAACCTTTCCATTCGCCAAATTTCCCAATTGAAAACGAGATACCATGGGGCAGATAGATACCGTCATCGTCCCAAACAAAGATCAGGTCGTGAGCACAGAGGGCAATGGCTGCGTTACGTTTTTGGTTAGGCGCGAAAAACTGTTTGGAGAGATTGACGATGCGTATCTCCGGGTGGTCAAATTCCAAAAGTTGGTCCGCATTGTCGTTCAAGATGACAAGCTCTTTTTGTCCTTGATAATCCTGTTGCAAAAAGGAATAAATCGCCTCCTCAAGCAGTTCCGGTTGGCCTTGAGGTAGGCAGACACAGCTAACGGGGGGCAATTCTCCTAAACTTTTTCTACGTCTTAGGGGGGTAAGTTTAATTTTGGGAGGATCAGAAACTTCATTTGCTTCGGAAGCGATTAGCTGCTGCTCTCTTGCCCGAAACTCGGCCAACACTCTATCGATTACTAGGCGATTAGGCAGGTCATCTTCCAGTTCACATAAATCTACACCCGTGATAACCTTTTCCACCATATCCGCTTTCCGTAAGAGTTGCTGCTCCACGTGAGATTCCAGCAACTCTGTTGACAAGAAAAACCATTCATTGAGATAAATCTCAATTTCGTCATTATCCAGCACCGCACTGGCTCTTTTGCCGCATTGCTTAGGAAAATGTACGGGATTTCCCGATCGCCATAAGGTTAATTCACGCGATAACTTCTGATATTTTTCTCGCCAATGCTGAGAATTTACGACATAAAAGTGGTACAAAAACCCTTGTTTTTTTGTTCGAATAGGTATATTGACAGGCCGGTAGTTGACCCCTTGTGACCGTACCCACTCGTGAGAGTCCAGGCATTGAATATCGGCATTCGTTTTGACCATGCTCTTCCCACGGCTGGCAAGATTGCCTTCCCAATCTACAATTTGCCCGGTAAGCGGATCACACATGGTTTGGGATCGCGACTTCCGGCTCTGGAAAAACTTCTGTTTCCAAAAAGGGTCATTTTGGTCAGGTCTTCCAGGCACCACATTCCAACTCGGAAAGAATATTGCCTCGGTTTTGGGCGACAGTGTGCTTAACATTGAAGGCAAGTGACCGGTACGCAGAATTGTGTCCAGGGGGAGACTAGTCAAATCGGAGTCTGTATTCCGGATAGCTGACTGATTGTTGGCAAAGACAAACTCGTCTACATCAATACACAGCAGCCAGTCAAAACCTTCTAATTGGGCCATGCACCAGGCATGATCCGCGCATACCCTGAACAAGTCGGAATAGTAAGGAGATAAAGTGTGTAGCCTGTCGTTCAAGATGATCGGTTCAACCCAGGGGAATGATTGGGCAATTTGCAACGAGGCGTCACTACAACGGTCAAGAAACACATACGCTCGCGAAACGCCAAGCGCGCGATGATAACGCAAATGAGCCTCTAGAAACCTCTCTTCATTGTGGATGCACAGCATCATTGCGGTTTTGGGGAGAGGCTGATTTTTGAATCCGTTAAACGCTTTCTGTAAGATTTTCACGTTGCTTGTACTCCTTGGCCGAGTAATCTCTCGGCTTGCTTAATATTGGGTGACAGCGTGTCATTGTATATTTGGTCAAGGCCAAAAACTGCCAAAATATCTATAGCTCTTTTAATTTGGTCCTGAGTTAATTCTTTGCGCCAGCCATTGATCAGATCTGCACCGTTATTGATGGCGCTGTGCTCACGGCTTGTACGTGAGGGCGTTTTAAGCATCGCTTTCAA
>JAGRBY010000363.1 GCA_020433835.1 Anaerolineae bacterium
TTGAACATGAGACCTGCACAGGCTTACTTTTGGTGCTCAATTGGGCAACATGCTTACAATTTAGGCAAAAACCTGGGTTCTTTACCCCTCTCCACGGTTTAATGTTGCGCTATCATAAAGCGCAATATTCACCTGAATTACCATTTTTTCCATACGAAGGCAATTGAATAGGGAGTCCAATAGTCTCATATGAGACGACAGCGACCTTGAAAATTACCGTAGGACAAACTTAAGTTTGTCCTACGGTAATTTTCAAGGGAGAATAGACTTTGAGGGTAAAAGAGTGCTATGATTAGACGTTGCAACAACCTGTACAGCACAACAATAAGATTTTTACACGCATCTACTTCATACGTATCTACATTTTGGAGAAACCATGAGGAAATTGAATGTCTATTTATGGATACTATTTACCGTAGGCTTTATGATGATCGTTATCCCCAATACGTGGGCCCAAGAGCCTACCGCAGCGTTACCAGGCGAACCCACACCCACACCTTCCCCGGACGATGGCCCGATTAAACCGCAAATTGTCGGCGGTCAGGTGGCAGACCCCGGCGAATATCCCTGGCAGGTGGCGATTATTGATGCCTCTAGCACTAATCCTTACAACGGACAATTTTGTGGAGGCTCGCTTATTGATGCCGAGTGGGTATTAACAGCGTCCCATTGCGTGGTCTCTGGCGGCTCGGTTACGTCGCCGGGCAGTATCAATGTGGTTGTGGGTATTAACAATTTAACGGATGGTCCCACAAGCGGATCAAAAGGTCAGCGTCTCGCTGTGGTTCAAGTTATTCCCCATCCTAATTTTAATGAAACTACCCTTGATAAAGATGTGGCTCTGCTTCACCTAGCCGCACCGGCTACTTTGAATACCACTGTTAAAACCATCGGTGTTGTCGGCCCCGGCGATAGTGCTTTGTTTGAAGCGGGCGATACGGCCACAATCACCGGCTGGGGAACGACTTCAGAGGGCGGATCGGGTTCAAATGCCCTGCGCGAGGTATCTGTGCCGATTGTTTCGAATGCGACGTGTAACAGCTCGTCATCATACGGGGGACAGATTACATCGAACATGCTGTGTGCCGGATTGGCTGCCGGGGGCAAAGATGCGTGCCAGGGCGATAGCGGCGGGCCTTTAATCGTACCCAATGGTTCGGGAGGCTGGTTACAAGCCGGTATTGTAAGCTGGGGAACCGGCTGCGCTCGGCCCGATCTGTATGGTGTTTACACGCGAGTTTCGCAGTTCAAATCGTGGATAAATTCTTATACCAACACCGGTGCTTCCGCAACCGCTGTTTATCTACCCCTTTTAATAAGAACGACAACGAATACCATAGGTTGTACCCCGACAACACCCTCGGAGTCGGATGATATCAATGATGCGTCAATTATTTGCAGCGGTCAGAAAGTAAGCGGGCAAGTTAATGAATCTTCAGATTATGATGATGTTTATAAAATCTCAGTCGAAGCCGGACAGCGAATAAAAATCACGATGAACGGTTCAGGAGGTAACGCCGATTTGTATCTCTTCCCACCGGATGCGTCCAGCGTGTACGATTCGTATTTTGATTATTCCGGCAATACCGGCAATGATGAAAGTATCGACGTAACCGTATCGACCGGCGGTTTTTGGTATGTTGACGTTTATGCCGTCAGCGGAACCACCAACTACAATGTTACCGTAACCGTAACGACTCCCTAACATAACGGATAAAGGTACTTCAAAAAAAGACGGTCACTGACATGAAAAGTGACCGTCTTTTTTTGTAGCAATAGCGTAAGCGTTTACACCTCTCAGTTACTATTCAGTCGTTTGCATCTCGGCCCATTTGGTAGCGCCCATAATTATTGTAATCAATATAAAAGCGGTTAACGACATAAAGGGGATGGTGATAAAACCCAAGTAATTAACCCAGTGCATATCACACGGTACACCGGCCGCGCAGGTGGAAGGATGGCTAAAAACACCCAGTTGAATAAGATAATGGTACAAGGCCACCACAATCCCTATAATCGAAAAAGGCAGCACGTAATTGGTCAGCAATTCATCATGGGTGATAATGCCGACCAGAATAATTATCGACAAGGGGTACATAAGAATACGTTGGTACCAACATAAGGTGCAGGGAATGAAACCGGCAATTTCGCTGTAATATAAGCTGCCTAACAAGGCCGCCAGCGCCGGAATAAGGGCCAGATAGGATCCGTATTGTAGTAAAAAATCTTTTAGTTTTGTCATGTGTTCTATTGTGTTTGGGCTAAAAGTTGTTCGATTTGTTTTTTTATCGGGCCGGGCCGAACCAAACTCATTTGGATGAGAATTGGCTCACCCTGACCGTCAACTACCATAAGGGTTGGTATTCCACGAACCCCGTACATCGATGCCGCCTGTCGCCCGACTGCTGTCATAATATCGAGCCGGACAACTTCGGCTTGGCCTGATAAATCGCTCTCTAACCCATCAACGATGGGTTTATTCAATAGACAGGTCGCTCACAAGTTGGAATAAAACTCAAGCACTTTGGGCTGACCATTGGTGAGCAGCGCTGTTAGCTCATTATAGCCGTTTACCTCAGCCGGACTGGTGCGCAAAAAAATAAACGCCCCAATAATGGCGATGACGACCGCAACAATAAGCCACAATCCCTTATTGGGGTCGGGTGTGTCGTGTTCATACTCAAACGATGCGGGGGACGATAATTGACTCATCCTGCCTCCTCTAGTTTAATCAAAACAGATTGATTTTAGCGAGAGTTACAATAATTGCAAAGATTTTTTTGAAATCTTCCAAAAAAGCGCCGCCGTTTCCCTTTAAATCTCACCAAAGCCAGATTGCTTATCGAACTGCTTACGACCGTATGCTTGCGCACTGGTCCGTTCCCGTTGAACCGCTGGATGTGCCTACCAGGCTAGGCCAAACGCATATCAATGTTTGCGGGCCAAAAAACGCCCCGGCCTTGCTGCTGTTGCACGGATTTAACGTTAGTTCGACCATGTGGGCTCCGATCGTCGGCCCGTTAAGTCGAAAATTTCGGATTTACGCACTGGATATCATCGGCGATATTGGGCTGAGTATTCCCTGTCGCCCGTTGTATTCGATTACTCCTTTTATGGAGTGGTTGCGTGATCTTTTCGATGCGTTGCGTCTGGAAAAAGCGCATCTGGTCGGACTCTCTTTTGGCGGTTGGCTGGCGGCTAATTTTGCGCTGCATGCACCACAGCGCGTTAATAAAATCGGGCTGTTAGCTCCGGGCGGTACGCTGCTTTCGATAAATCCTGTATTTCTCCTGCAAACTGTGCCGGTGGGTTTGTTTGCTAATTCCTATTTTACCCATCGTTTTTTCAAATGGGCCTCGCTTCATCAGCGTATCGACGATGCGCTGTATCATGACCAGTTTGAGGCTATGATCGATCAGGCTGCGGTCGGCGAAAGCTGTTTTCGGCAATGTATCCGCGTTATCCCCTCTAAAATGTCTGATACCCAGCTGCGCCACATCACCGCGCCGACGCTGCTGCTCATTGGCGAACAGGAGGTTATTTACAATCCGGTGAAGGCCATCAACCGGGCCAAATGGTTGATTCCCAATCTTCGGGCCGAACTTTTACCAAACGCCTGCCATGATTTGGTCTTTGCTCAATCGAAATTGATCAATCACTATCTGCTGGAATTTTTGTTGTAAAAAAGCAAGGCTACGTAACACTATGTTGGCACCTTTTTAGAAACCAGGGTTTTGATGTCTCATGGATACCCTTTTGGGGCAAAAGACGTTTCTTTTTAACGCTAAAAACCCTGGTTTCGTAATACCGTGACCACAAAAAAGACGCAGAGGATTAAAAAAACGTGCTGCTCTCAAAATCTGCTCTGCGTCTAGCAAAAATAGGTGACAGTCACCTTGCGATTATTAAGGATAGCCTCACGTCAGTTTCATCATAAAACCGTGGGCCTTGGAATATCTCCTTTTTTCGGCAAAATTACAGTAAAACCTCGTTTAATGCATGACGAGGTGTATGTGATTTTTCTCGGCTGCCGTAGCCGAGTCGAAAGATGTGTTGGGGAAAGCCACTTGCAATAGGAACGAGAGATTTTAAAGCCTCTCGACATTGAGGAACTTCGATGATTTGGGTCATCGGCTGAAGTTGAACACCCAGCGAAGACGCTATAAGTGCAGTCCGCTCAAAAGCCTGACCGGTGGCAACATACGCTTTGCGATTGTCTTCCATCGAAGACAGAATGGCCAAAAACGGGGCATAATTAAGCACCTTTTGTTCCGAGGCCGGCGATAATTTGTCTTGACCCAGATAAGCCGTAGCCAGACGACCCATTTTAGTAACCAACCAGGATGCACTAAACGCCCCCTCTTTTAGCCAGTAGGTTAACTCCTCTCGGAAAGATGGACTGGCAAATTGTAAAGCATCTGCTTGAATCATCAGCGCATCGACCTGTTTTTTTAAGCGTAAGTCATTGGTTAGGTGTAGTTTGATATTGGGTTCAGCGCAACAATTTTCTATTTGACTTAAATCGGTTTTAGGGATGGTTAGTGCTTCGTATGCATTGCGACTGGTGTGACGATTGATGATGGCGTAGAACATTTTTTTGTCTTTTCGAAAGGGTGAAGGCGAGCCGTTAGGTGATAGCAACACCGAGGCAATAAATTCCGGTTGGTCAGCTTCAGGAAAGTAGGTAACCGTATGGCCGAAGCCAAAATGTTCGGCGGCGATGAGAAAGTTTTCTAAAGCGGCTCCAATACTGATATGCAGCTCCCGTCGGTTGGGATCTGAGGCTGTCAGCCAGCATGACGGATCGAGCCAAAACTGGACCTCATCTTCATTTATGGCAAATCGCCAGGGTTGAATGTTATATTTTGAGGGGGCTAAAATAGCATATTGGAGCAGAAATTTTTCTTTGTCAACCAGGCTGCCGTAACTGGGATAATCTCGCTCATTAATATGCCAGGGGGTAATTTTGAGATCATAGTTTTGCTGCATTTTACGCCTCGCTTCGCTATATAGACTTGTTTGGATACGTGCTTTTGGAATCAATCCGCATCCGGAAATGATTCTATCCATCCGGTTATTTCTTCTGCTATCCCGCTTTAGTTTAACGGAAAATAGAGCCGATTACACCCGACAATTGAGCAGGATTTGCCCTGTATGGCTGTCCAGGCGATGGTTATTGTGGGGATGACGAGGTGATTGGTTCGTTGATTTGATATTGAGCGGCGTTACTTGCGTGAAGACCAACAGTAAAATGGTTTTTATGCCAGATAAGAGGGTATTACACGATAGCCGGAGGTATAGGTTGCTCTACCCGATACCTTCTTTAGAGGCTGTTTCCCAACGGAAGGGTAATCGCTACAGAGGTCGCACAGATAAACACAGATTTTTATAAGAGGTTTGAGAATATCGTTCATGTCTTTAAGTTTTCGCCACGATGATAGCCGACTGATTTAAGAACACAGATGCACAGGATTAAACGGATTTTTTTGCCGTATTTTCCTGATCCGTTAATCCTGTCAATCTGTGTTCTTAATAATGGCGAAAAACTCGTGACACTAACATATCTGTGTCTATCTGTAGACCCTAAAGGCGTTCTAAAGTAATCTTTAGAATATAGCTTTATGGTGGGGGATTAAGGTACGGTTTCTAACGCATCGTCAGCAATGCGCATCTCTGTTAACAATTCTTGGGTTAACTCAGCTAAGGCGCGAGCCGAAGGTGCGCTTGGATCTTGTTGATAGATCGAAAGCCCGCGGTTATTGAGCGCAAAGTGTAATTTTGAGTCGTATGGGATGCGATAGGATTTGTCGACCTGTAACACTTTTTCAAGCTTGGTCAGGTTGATGCCGCCGGGCATATTGGCTCGATTAATAACAATTTTGATGTGGTCGACCGGGAACTCAAGCTGCTCTGCCAGTTCTAGAAATAATTTGCAGCTTTTTATGGCCGGGAGTTCCGGGGTTAGCACAAGCAATATATAATCAGCCATTTCAAGAATGCTGAGCGTTAGCTCTTCAAGGTGGTTGTGGGTATCGATCACCACCATCTTGAAATCGTTTTTAAGGCTGGTGATAATATCCTTCATCATTTCCGGCTTAATCATATCCGCTAATTGGGGCTGTGGGGGAGCCAGCAAAATCTTCACTCCGGAGTTGTGGGCCATCAAAATATCTTGAACCAAATCGATCTCCAAATTTCCGTCGTGAATTAAATCGCTGATGGTGCGTTCCGGCCGCGTATTGAGGTGAACAGAAATATCGCCAAATTGCAGGTCACCGTCTAAAAGCACTACGCCACTGCGACTTTGGTGAAGCGCGATAGCCAAATTGGCAGCAACCGCCGAAGTCCCAACCCCGCCCTTAGGGCTGTAAACAGCAATAACCGGCGTGTTTACATTTTTGGGAGCGGAACCATCGGCTGCTACCGGCTGATGCTTCTTTTGGGTTTTAGCCACTTCCATAATTTCAAATTGCTGATAGGCCGGTATACCAATTTTGTACACTCGACGAATACAATTTACCAGTTCTTCCGAAGTAAACGGTTTTGGCTGAAAATCTCTGGCTCCGGCCGCCATAGCACGCTTCATGTAGTGCTGGTCAGACTGAACTGACATAATAATGACCTGGCTGTACGGTGCCTGTACCGACATTTCGCGTGTGGCGGTGATACCGTCCATATCGGGCATGTTAATATCCATCAACACGATATGCGGTTTTAGCTCTACCGCCATTTCAACACCCTGCCGACCATTAACCGCCTGCCCGATAACCTCAATGTCATTTTCAAAATAAAGCAGCCGCGAAACATTATCACGGGTGCCCAGATTATCATCTACCAACAAAACACGAATTTTATCATCGGATGATGAGTCGAGTGGTTGACTGGTAAGCGCTGATTTAATATTTGGTGACACATGGTTAGAAGCCGGTGTGGGCTGGCTAGAATTGGTGTGGGGTTGGCTTTTGTTGTTGTTTGTTTCTACTTTTTGGCTTGTCGTTTCGACTGGGGGTTTGGCGGATAGTACCTCTTCCACATCTCGCGTTGTGGATCTTTGCTGTCGGCGCAAAAAGAACAAAAGCGCCAGCCCGATCAATACAATCAAAACCAACGCTACTCCGGCAATTACTAAAATAATCGGATCCATATTTCTTTCTTTCGCAACACCCTTTAAGAAAAATAACTTTGTATTTTTTAATTATACACAGAATTCCACAAATCAACTATAGTACTCTTTGTTTTTATTTTATGATAAGTTACGCAGTTCAAAAGGTGACAGTCACTGGGCAATAATAAATCGCCCTATTTAAGCTAAGCGGACGTACATTCTCAATCAAAAAGTGACTGTCACCTTGTTCATTCGCCCAACTGCGTAAGTCCTTTTTATTATAACTTACCTTACGCAGAGACAGATTTGACAAGAGACAAAAATCAGGAATAGGATGTTGTACAAAACGAAGCAGGAA
>JAGRBY010000364.1 GCA_020433835.1 Anaerolineae bacterium
TTCCCGCCCTCACGCATCAATCCGTTCATAATAACGATACCCCTTACTCGACCGCACCAGCCGGTAGGGCAGCACCACCACATGAAGTAAAACCAATTGTTCGCTCCGCAGGTTCTCTAGCCTGGCTCATATCAAGCCCAGTTTTACCTTTAGTTTTCTCATTGGCGTTGTAAGGTAGGTCAACTACAGTGGGCCACCCGTCATCAAAATAAGTTGCGTCTTTTCGACTGGCATCAATACTCTGCAATTGACCGTATCGCATTGGAACCAGAAGCTCCGAGGCTTCCAAATATCGCCCCTTTTCCTGATAACCCGCATATTCATTGACCAAAGACTTGGGCAAAACTTCTACACCATCAAACAGGCGATAGAAATCCTGCTCTGTTTTGTCCGTTACCGCCTCAAAGGCTCGGAGATTCTTTAGCCATACCTCTCGAAACTCATGAGCCATTTTCTGATAGTCCGCACGCCAGGCTTCGGCAATCTCTCCGGTATAAATTTCATTAAGCCAGTCCCCTATCTTTTTCTCGTTGATAGGCTGATTTTGTTCTCGTTCCAAAATTTTTAACGTGGCTTCGACAATGGCCGTATCGTAGACCCATGCTTGGCGATCCCAATCACATTCTCGAAAAACGTATACATCAGCTAATCCTTTTTTGCCCCGCCGATTGATGCGCCCAAACCGTTGCACTAAGGCATCAAGGGGGGCCGGTTCGGTGTAGATGATATCCAGGTCGATATCTAAGCTAACCTCAACGGCTTGAGTCGCTACCAAGACGAAAGGTTGGGGTTTATCCAGGTTTGCGCTGGCACACTCTCTGATACGTTTCTCCAATTCAGAGCGATCCCGCATATTGAATTTGCCGTGCAGCAAGGTCATATTTGACCCTTCCGGCAAAGTATTTTGCAGATAATCATACGCTGTTTGAGCTACGGCTACCCGGTTACATGCTACCAGAACCAACTTCCCAGCCTGGGCTACGTGCGCAATTTCATCTAAACTATCTAACAGTTCGCCATCTTTTAACTTGAGTTGGTGCCGTTGAAATCGTTCATCTTCAAACAGAGCGTCGTCCGCTTCAATTTCGATCGCTGATCCCAAAGCATCAGCCAACACCTCTTTGATCAGATCGGGAAAGGTGGCCGACATAACCATAAATTTGGCCTGAAAATTCTGCCGTAGATACTTTACCGTTTCCAAAATCAGGGCTAGCCTCCCAGCCTCATAAGCGTGGATTTCATCAAAAATAAATAGGGCGTGATGGTAATCGCTAAGTAGCTTCTCGTGACCGCGCAAACGATACGGCCCCTTGAGCATCTGATACGGGCTAAAGACCCGAACCGGTGGGTAATTTAACTCGGCCATGTTTTTAGCTACTTTAACCTGCCGGATCAGGTTCTTGAGGGTCGCTCCCTCATCCTTTTCCGACAACATCCGAAAATGCGCTAAGGCGGCTCGCCCATGTTGTAATCCCACAAATTTTTCTCCAAAAGTTTCATCCAAGCGCAACTTCATCGCATTCATACTGGCTTGATAGGGCAGGGTGTAGAATAAACGAGGGCTGTTGTTAGAATTGACGACCTGATTCGCCGCCCAAAGTAAGGCAGCCTCGGTTTTGCCGCTGCCGGTGGGCGCAGTTAACAACACTGAACCTGGCTGTTGCCCCGACATGCGTTGGTGATTGTAGAGGGATTCGGGCTTGATATCTCGACTTTTCAGGATCGTTTCTGCGTCAATTTTCAATTGATATAACTTACCTAAATGGGAGGAGGCGCAATGATCCGCGTTGGTTAAGTAGCCGCGTAGGATAAGTGTACCGATTGTTACCTTTGGTAAAGGGTTGTACTCGATCTCGTCTTCAAAAAAATCGTAGTAGATATTCAGCCAGTGATAAATGCGCTGAACACCATGCTGCTGTACTTGCGTCACTGCCGTTTCTTGCGACATTATGGGGAGAGTTCTAATCGTTAAATCATCCAAACCTAAACTTTCACGCCAGTTGTTAGGACATTCAGCCAGCCATTTCCACAAACCCTCCAGCGTTGTTTCATCAAGCTGGGCTACGATTGCCGCGACCTGATCTCTAGTATGCCAATTGTAGCTCTGTCGAATAGCTTGAATATCTCTATGATGGGACACAATAGCGGCTATCAACCAAATTTGCTCCTCAGTTGACAAACTCTCGGTAATCCAATCGACGAAAGCCAGTGATAGAACCTCGTGACGATGCGGCCATCGCTCCCCACCCCGCAGCATGTTTTGGAACCCGCTGGCAGCCTTGCCGAAATCATGCAAGAAGGCCGACCAAAAGAGAATATTCCATAAATTAGGTACACTAATTTCATCAGCCAGATTGGGCCGCAGATGAATCAACTCACTCAGCCGTTCCAGAACCGTCCAGGTATGCTCGGCCAGTGTTTCCGGTTTATCCCCCTCACTCATTGCTTTGCTTTTTGCCAGCAATGCCGATTCTTCATTATCTTCCAGCCAATCAGGCCATATCGAGGGTTTCACCATCAGCTCCTGTAAAGCTATGAAAACACAGTCCTAATTGCGCTTTTTTAACCGTTGGGCTGCGGGGATCAATCCAGTAGTCCTGCTGAGTAGCTGCATCATAAATCAAAAAGTTTTGGCTAAAAACGCGCTCTCGAACGACAAGATAGCGGCTAAAGTAGGGGTCGCGGTTCTGCTCGTAATCCAGATAGCGAGGCAGCAAAACGGTGACGCCTTGTTGAACCTTAACGGCCCACTCATACGGCACAATTGTATGCTCAAAATAGGCTTGCTCGGCTTGCGTTAGCTCGATGACTTCAACTTGGGTGTAGGTGAACAGATCTTGCGAACGGCCCAGCACAACCGTGTAGCGCGGACTGCGAAAGTGGTTTACCCACTCAGGGCGATTGAGATAGAGGGTTAGACGAGGGTTGAATAGCAACTCCCTCTCAAACGGATTCATCGTGCCGCGTAAAACTTCTACATATTTTTTGCCGCCTATTTCAAATTTGCCTTTGCCCGGTCCGGCCACAATAATGTGCTCCAAATCACTCGTCACCCCGTGATAGGTAAAGTGATAAGCAAATTGCAAGCCTGTCGGGTTGACCCATTCCCCAACGGCGCTACAGATATGGCCGTAAATCGTCGCCGGGGGCGGCATCTGGAACGAGGGATGAATTTGCTGCATAAAATGGGGGTAGCGAAAGGAGGTGGTTATTCCTTCGGCTACAATTTTTAGTACACGCATAGGAAGCTCCTTAATCCAACCACCCCGAATTCTCTGCTTCATTCATCGTCTCGATCAAAGCCTTAAACGCTTCTCGCGGATGGCTGATTTGGATTTTATCGGCAAACGGAGCCAATGCTCCGCCTTCAGCTAAAGCAGCCTCTAACTTGGCCCGCTCCTCATCCTGATACCCCTTGACCCAGCCGACATATACCGGCGATAAAATCTCAGCGGTAAAGACGGTTAATGCCTCTTGTAACGCTTCTATGTTAACGGTGGGGGTTACGGTCTTGCCGTATGATGTACTCTTGGGCGCTGTCACGTGGCCAAAAATATTGTTTCCGCCCTGAGTGACAGCAAAAATCGTAATAACTGGGGATACATCGGTATAATGAATGGTCTGTTTAGCCCCCCCTTCTAATTGAGCAAACCCTTCAAACAAGGTCGTGATCCGCTGCAATCGTTCTGCGATGGGGAGCCGGTAAGATTTCTCATCCAGCAGCGGCTCCAAATTCTTCTCCTCGGCCTCTTTCAGGCGGTTATCATCTAGGTTACGAAAGCCGGTCTTTTGGCGATAAGAGAATGTCCCGCAAGCATGTAAATCAAGCGAAAACATCCCCTTCAATGTGGTGCGGTAAAATTGATGCTCGTGGGGGACCGGGTCACCTTCATGTCGAGTCATCGTCCCAAAATCATCGGTGATCTCAACCGGGGCGATAGATACTAGGGTGCTAACCCGCAGCGGGGAAACACGAGTAACCGTATCGGTGATAGGTGTTAGCGCCGCAAAATCTTCAGTTGCTTCTCTGGCTTCTTGGGCCGAGCTTTTAGTTGATGGCGCCCGCATATAACCTAATAAGTCATCATCCCACCACTTGATCGGGTTCGCATCTGTATAAGCGATTTTTTTCTCCCGAAATGTAGGCGCGGATTGCCAGTCAAAATCACCTTTTTCAAGCGTACTCCTTAGCCAATATCGAAAAGATTGTGCGGACACATAAGGATAAGCCCCTTCGCCTTTGACCCGAATGGATTTTACGCCAACGGTATTTTCAGTTCGAGCGCCGGGAATGTTTCCTTGATTGTTTAAGGCTGAAGCCGGAGCATCAATTAGTAATAAACCCGTTACAAATGCCATCGTTTAATCTCCTTTTAATTGTCTTGATTATCTTCAGTAGGTTCAGTTTGCAAGCCCTCTAATGAGACTTGCTTGTCATACAGCCACTCGATCATGCGAATAACCAATAAATCGCGGATCAAAGACCATTGTCGGTCGGCCAACCCTTCTCCTTCCTCAAACAGAGAGATATACTCTTGATACCGGATGATGGGAGCATTCTCATCACGCTGAGGTAGCGGCTGGTCGTTGGTTTTGGCCTCACGCCGTTTTTGGGCAAATTCTTCCTTGTATTGTTGAGCCGCCAGCAGCGTTAAGGTCCGGCTAAGATCCTGAAACCGTCTCGCCCATAGGAGTTTATTCAAAAATCTTATATCATTTTCCCGATTAACATACTCTGCAAAGCGATCGGCCAAAGTGCGGACAGCCTCTATCTTTTCCTTTTCCATATACAGTATCCTTTCTAAAAATAGAGTAATAATTTCCCAGGAAATTAACTGAGTTTGAGTGTGAGGTGAATAAGCCTGGCGCGGGTCGGTTTGGGGCTGTTTGTCATATTGCCAGGCTTTCCTCAGAAAATAGGTTTGCATAAAGCGCGACACACGCTGCGGATTTTCTAACGGATCATAGGCCGTCATCAAATCAAATAAATCTTCATACAAGTAGTTCCGTCGCGGTTGAAAGTCCGAATCATCCTTTTGTTTTTTCGAAGGAAGTTCCCAGGCTTGATAAACAATTCGCTCCCAGGTGGCCCGATATTGAGGGGTATTTACTGATCCTAAAAAATCAAGAACTTGAGAAGGGAGATGATAAATATCCAAACTTACTCCTTGGCCACTGTTGGAAAAATAGTAGGCCGTGATAGAGAAGCTTGCTTCTTTCTCCAACTCACGATGCTGTTGAAAATCAGCCTCCAGGAGACTCAGCAGCAGCGTCCGATACCCATACGGTTCGGTTTCGGCCATCTTTTTTTCGCCCATCTGTTGGGCCATATGGATAGCCTTTTGATTTTCCTTCAAAAAACGGTCAGCAAAGCGCAGCATGATTTTGGGATTATCGGAATGAATTGCCAACAACTTTCCCCCTGCTTTGGCACAGCCCAATGGTAAGGCGTGGATCGCCAGTAACGCTTCTCCTGAAACGGGTAATCCAACGTTGCCTTCATGATAAAAATTTATCGGCCCTTCACCTGTTAGTAGTGGGATATGCTGTCGAAACGCCCGCCCTACCGGTAAACCATCCTTAGTGTCAAGTGACAAAGCTACTGCCGGTTTGCCGGTAAAAACGCAGCGCTCGTTCAAGACAGGGGTTTCCTTTTTATAACTTCGTAGCATTTTTTGGGCATATAGCTTCCGTTTCTTAGGTGTTTTCCTAAAACTGGGCGTTGTAAAACCGGAGTTGATGGTAAAAGCAATAGAAAGATTAGAAACCAGAACCGGATCGATATAAAGGTCTGAAA
Organism: Anaerolineae bacterium; assembly: GCA_020433835.1. Next base: position 5,798 of record JAGRBY010000364.1, read on the forward strand.
TATAATCTGCAATTTTATCCAAATCTGCCTCAGTTAAATCTTCTGGCGTTCGCTCTCCTGCAAACGCTGTAATCGTCGCCACCCCCACATCGTAGAAAGGATGGCCATAATAGTTGAGCATAGAAATCTCCTTGTCTATAAAGTTCTAATCACACTCCACTTCCAAAAAAATTTGATCTACAGCATCTCTTGGAGGAGGGGGTGGAAGTTGGGTCTCATTTAGACGCTCAATTGCTGTTAACAGTTTATCGTGCCACTTAGATAAACGGATCAATTGTTCTTGATGGGTAGATGTCATACTTTCATAAACTTCATTCAGTTTAGTGTGATAAGCAATATTTTCTTCACATATCTTTAATTGCTGATACAAATCCTGCTTTGCAAGTTCGGAATAATTCATAATAATCCCCTATTAAATCGTAGATATCATTTTATTTGCTATATTATCCGTGAAATTTAGGAGATTATAATAAGGGGCTACGTTTAGATCAAATTTGCTTCATTAATATTCCGTTCTATAATGTCGTTACTCGATCCGAGAGCGGATACTGAAAGATTAATTCGTAAATGTAATTTTATGAATACCATACCCCGATCCGATTTGAGGATACTATCCGGTGTGGTGATTAGAAGAGTAAGGTACTATGACTACCGTAACCCTAAGTGAAATTCTTGATGACCTCCGTGCTGCCGATCAAACCCTGCGCAAATTCGAGCAGCGGTATTGGCTTAGTTCCGATGTCTTCTACGAGTTGTATAATCAAGGCCGCTTGGACGACGGTGAAAATCTGGAAGATTTCACGGAATGGGCCGGTTTCTGTAAAATTAAGCAACACCGTGAAGAACTCCTAAGTCGCTTCTCAAAAGAACGCATTGCTAAACTGATCAGTGGCCCGGATGATCTAATCCACCTGGCGCCTGAAGAACCCCTGATTGAAATTGTCACCTAATCGGATGTTCTTATGAGTTTCCCTGTTAAACCGGATTATGAGCAACTAATCTATACCCTTCCCCAAACCTATTCAGAAATTGCCTCCTCGTCCCTTCGCCTTTATACCATTAGCCGAGGAACAGCCATTGTGAGAGGCAGCATCTATTTCCAAAATGGTGTTGAATTGCGGATCAATGAGATCATTGACTTTCTTGCCGGACGCATTAGCGATTACAGTTACACGGCATTCAAAAACAATGAACGCATCCGTTGGTATGACCCCCAACCTCACCCCGAAAATCCTGATCTAGCCAGTACTTTCCCCCATCACTATCATACCCCACCTAATATCAAACGTAATCGCCAACCGGCTCCGGGTATTAGTTTTACTTCCCCTAATTTCGCTACGCTGATTGCCGACATTGCTGGTCTGAAATAGGATTACCGTCTACCCTCTTCATACCGCCCCAACGCCCCCCGTAACTCATCCACCACCTCTGCCCGCAGTTCCGGCGGAGCCAGTACCTCGGCGTGGGAGCCGTATTTCATTACCCACATCTTGACCCCTTCCAGCCCCGCCGTTTTAAAGGTCAAGGTTAATTCGCCCTGCTCAAGCTCGTCAATGTTATAATGCTCCGGCCACTCCTGCTCCCGTATCCAGCGGGCCTGGTACTCATCGAACCAAACTTGAACTTCCACCGCGTCTTCGCCTAAAAAAAAAAAAAAAGAGT
>JAGRBY010000365.1 GCA_020433835.1 Anaerolineae bacterium
TGGGTTGGGTTAGACGGTCGGCTAAGCCGGTAGCGTAGATGGCCTCCGACAGCCGGGCTTGCTGTTCCTCGCGAGGGATTTCGCGTAGGTCAGCCATCATTTTAAGGTAAGTTTGAACGGAAAGTTCGGGGTAAAGCGGGGCCGTCTCCGGCAGGTAGCCGATGCGGGACTGTACTTCGCGGGTGTGGGTTAGCACATCGAGGTTATCGATCTTGACCACGCCATCGTCCGGCTGAAGATAGCCGGTTAAAATTTTGATGGTGGTCGATTTGCCCGCGCCGTTCGGCCCCAGCAAGCCGACGACCTCGCCGGCGTTGACATTAAAGCTAACGTCATCGAGAGCGGTGATGTCTCCGTAAGTTTTGGTTAGGTTGGAAACTTCGATCATGGCTCTGCGTTCCTCCTTAAATGTTTGTGAGTTGCCTCAGAGATAAAAAGGCTTAATTGTTTTAGCATATCTCCGGCCAAAAAGCCTTAAGTGACTTTAAAGATTATCTTAAATTATCCTTAAATGGGCAAGTTCCTAACAAAAAAACACCCCATCAGTCTACAGACGATGGAGTGAATAGGTATGGGTAGACCGTATCAAAGTTTGGTTTTTTGTAGGTTGCTGTTCGCGGTCTTATATGATTAAGTCAACTTAACCGGGTCATTTCTCTATAAGTTGATGAGCGGTTTAATGCACCCAATAGTATAGGGCCGGTGTGTTAAATTCATGTGAGAAGATAGGCCACTAAGCTTAAATTTAAAGCAAAAAAGGGGCGTATGTGCGCCCCTTTTTGTTACGTTTTTATTTATTAGCTTGAGGAGGTTTTTATCCTCATGCGTCGCGCTACAATTAAGACGGTAATAAAACTGAGACCGATAAGAACGGCTTCAATGGCACCCAGCCCTGTATTCGGTACTTCGCTGGGGGTGGCTGCGTTAGATGCAGCCCCGGAAGTTGATGGTTTGGGCAGAGAAATATGGATTCCATCTGCTTCGCTCTCTCCAACTTCTTCATCACCACCCGTGGTAACAGCGGCTGCTTTTTTACCATCAATGCCGGCGGCAACTACCGGTGTATTGGTAGGGGTTGGCAAAACCGGCGTATTGGTTGGTCTGGCATCGGTTGCTGTAGCGATTGGGGTTGGTTTGGGCAGGTTAATCACGAGAGCTGCTGTCGGTTGTGCGAGCGCGGCTTGCTCTCTCAGATTTTGGCGAATAACAAACACACCGCCGATACCGAGCAACCCCAGTACCAATAGCCCAATCAGAGCCACAGCCAAAATTACAAAAAGTTTACTTTGACCAGTGGTTTCTTCTTCCATGTCGCGCTCCTTCCACACGTGACTAAAAAAGAGGATAAGACTCTTTTGCCATGCTATCACTATTATGTTTACATTTTATGTCAAAAATGGAAAAATTGCAAATCTAAAATTCTATATTTAGGGTTGTCTAGACAAAGACACTACTATATGTGGGGGTGTTGGAAAAAAATGGGGGAATGTAGATAAAGGGAATGGTAAATAGTAATTGGTAATTAGAGAGTACGTAGAGGAACAGTTATTATTTACCATTTACTAATTACTACCGTGTGGTTAGTCAATTTGCTTCAAGTTGGCCCACGGAACGAACACCGTTTCATTGTGAAATTTTACCCGAGCGCCCAGAGCCAGAATACCGGTCTCCAGCACTTGCGGTTCGGTCGGGATGGAGACAATCGTGCCACTGTGGCCTAAATAGGGACCTTGGATAGATTGGACGCGGCTGCCTTCGGTGACGGGGGTGGGTTTATCCGGTTGGCTGGTGGTGGCATAGCTGCCTTTTTTGGAGGCGGCTGCGGCCAGGATAATGGGCGGATCGGCTGGTTGAGAGCCGGAACTGAGATGGGGTGAGCGTCCGCGAATAGAAACTTCGCGGCGGCTGAGGGAGGTAAGAATGCCAAAGGTGTAGGCCGACATGGGGATGTTGCCAAAGCCTTCTGTAGCGACAACCCGTACTTTGGGAGGGGGATCAAGCTCTAAAAGCGATGCGTCGATACTCCCAACGATGATACCGCGCGTTTTCCATTTTTCAGCCTCGCGCAGCGTCTCTTCATCGACTGTTTGGCCGCCTAAAATAATCGACTCACTAACCTCTTCGTTGATAGCTTCGATGGAAAGTGGCTCGAAGGGCGAGTTAACCATCCGCTTGAGGCGACCCACGGCCTCGCCGCCAAAGCCACAGGCGGCTTCAATCATCGCCCCATTGTTTTCAATAACGACGCCCCGGTTACCCAAGATACGGGCAACTTTACCGCTAATAAAAGCCTGAATTTCAGAGGTTGTGCGCTCGGTTTCCAGCAGCAGCCAGGTTGGCCCCACGGCCGCTACGTAACCGGCCACCGGCGCTCGAACCGAGCGCTGCAAAAAACCAACTTTGGCCACCGCGACAATTTCATTGGCCGCTACGGTATCGCCACGCGAGACGCGTAAAACCTCATCCAGATCGAGGTCGGTTCGGCCAAGCTGCCGAGCCAAGTCGATCATACGGTAGCGGCTGGGGATTTCGGTGCGGGCCACAACGGTTAGAGCTTCAACAGTTTGGCCAGGTTCAACGAGAATTTCGCCGGGAGTCGGCAGCAGGCGTTGAATAGATAATTTGCGGTTGGTGTTAACGGTAGTAACCGGTAGCTGCATGGTAAATATCACTCACCCAAAAGATTAAGATTATCAAGCCAGGTATGTAACTGTTCATGGCGCTGCTCATCGTCCGCCGGAAATCTGAGCGGCCGGCCGCGGGCATCGACAATAATGCCGAGCAGTCCCCCTTCTACTTCGGTTTTTGCGGCGCGGCCCGGTTGGCCCAGGCCGATATCAAATTGGCGGGCCGGACGAATTTCGACAGCGGCTTTATGGCCCGGTGGCAGGGCGATGCGTTCTAGCGTGTTGTAAGCCACTTCTGCCTCATAAACTTCACCGTTATCGTAGGTGACCTTCACTTTGATGGCTGTTTGACCGGCATGACCGTGACCTCGAGGTGCGATGACCGTGCCCAGATTTAAGAAAGCATCGTGCATGGTCGCTTGAACTGCCGCGACCGGATCGAGTACGGCTACAGCCCCCAACATATCCACCAGGCCGTTGCGGTCGAGCGCCAGGCTGGTTACACCCCACGGCTCTAACCCATCGATAAGCAGCAGCGCTGCTTGAGCGGCATGGGGATTACCGGTTAGCGACCGACCCGTGCCGACAACTAAATTCCACTGGGGATGGGGACGCTGCGGTTGAGCCTGATGGGCTACCAGGCGAATAGCCTCGCGCGCGACCGCGTGTTCGATTAACAGATCTTCGCCGCTGGTGGGCAAACTGGTGGGGTAAAGCCCTTTGTTAAGCAAGCGATTGTACAGTTCATTTTCTGCGATCTCAAAGGGCAGCCAGCGATGGAATTTTTCGATAGGAACGGCTTTGAGCAGGTCGCTTAAACTGTGGCCCACGCCGGCATCGCTGCGAATAAAAAGCTGGGCGGGCGTTTCGGGTGTTTTGGCAGCAACCGTTGTTGATCGACTGCCGATATTTACGCCGATCGCGTTCAGCTCATGATGATCACTTAGAAAGGTGATCAATCTGCCAAAGGAGCGGCTGGCCGGAATAACCGGATATTGGGTTGACCAATTTTTGAGCTTGTCGAAGCCCGGCAACTGCATGAGCTTTTTTTGAACGTACAGTTTTTCAAGTTCAGCCTGGGTGGCTGAGATATCTTCAACGTCCAGGGTGGGTCGTACATTGTTGACGGAAGTCAACGCGGCAATCGGCCCCAAAATATCGGCCATTGGCGTTCGGAGTGCGTTGTTGCCGGCATATAGAATGGTGGGTGGAGGGCCGCCCCCAATTTGCAAGCCCATCGAGATGACGCGTGCCATTTCCAACACAGGCTGTTCCGCGCCGCCATCGATGCCGCCAACCAGTAAAATTACATCGGGTCGATTTTTTTTGATGGCCTGAATGCGAGCTTCAGGCGTGTGCCGATCGCCGTCGGAAGCGTCTAAAGAGATAAGGCTGGTGACGTGGCTATAGGTGGTAGCTGCTGCCTGCTGCGCACTGGCCAGCGAAATATCTTTCATTAAGCCGGCGATTAGCAGCCGTAGCGGTGAAGCGGCGCTGCACACCACTGTAAAGCCGTCAACACCCTGTTTAGCGTGGTTCTGGGGCGTAATCGGCCAGCCGCCAGAGGTGAGAATAGTGCGTTCGACCGATTTTTCGATGTGCCGGATGGCTTGTCGGACACCGATGGTAATATCATACCAGGGTGGGCCGTAGGTGCTTGGCGTTTGGCCGGTTGCTTTAAGGCGATATTCGCCGTTTGTTTGCTCGATGAGAGCCGCTGTGGTGGTTGTGCTGCCGCACTCGGTTGCCAGGATGCTTTTCATCGCTACCTATCCCCCAAAGAAGCCGGTTAGAAATTCCAGCCGAGAAACGAGCAGGGCTACGCGCGAACTAACCGTATTGGCAAACAACGCGCCCAGAGTAATGATAATCATCACCCGCCCCATACCGGCCCAAAATCTAACGATAATTTCCCGCAAACCGCCCAGTGGCCCGGTAGAGCGAACAGCAAAGGTGAAATAGGCGAAGGTGCCGATTGTGCCAATGATCATAATAAAATTACTGAGCCATTGCAGTGCATTGGCTAGCTCATCGCCGGCGGGATAGTGGCTGGGATTAAGTGAAAGGGCGGTGGTGGCCGATATTTGCGGCATAAGCGTTCCGAACAGTGCTCCGCTAATCGCTAAGGCTGCTCCTACACCTAAAATAAAGGCCAGGGCCAAACTGCCTAAGACGTTGGTTAAAGCGCTCTGTTTGGGACTCATCTTGAATAAAAGTAGCAAACAAAGCACCAAGGCCGGAGCGCTAACCAGAAAATGTCCGGTGCTGATGGTGGGGGCCAGAACTTGAAACCAAATGATGACAATAGCGTAACCGACCGCCACACCTACAAAGATGTGTCCGGCCAGTTTGAACAGAACGTTATCGCCCAGAATGTAACTAAAAACCATAAGGGTTAAGACAGCGGCAATTACTAGGCCTAGGGCTTCCACAAAGGTCACTCCTGTATTTCAGGTTCGTCTTCGTCTTCGATTTCGTATTCATCTTCGTCATCGGCATCATCTACAGGATGATCTTGAAGCGGTTCTGACCGTGATGAACTCTCTGACGTTGCTTTTTCTTTTGTGCTTGCGGTCGGCGCGTCTTGCGGCATCCAGCCAACCATTGTGCCAACAGCGATAAGGATGATGATAATTAAGTGGGCAATACTTTGGCTATCGAGCATTTCACGCGCCGGACCAAAATTGTTGCGTACGGCTTCAATGGCGGCTGCCCCGTTTATGCCCGAGATCAGGCCATCGAGTTGTTCACTTTGGCGATAGGGTTGTAAAAACGGATCGGCCACGGCACTGGTAGCGGCCAGCAAGAGGCGATCCGGGTTTTGCGTGTCAAGCTCAAGCTGCTCGATCCACCAGCGGGCTGTGGTGGGATTATCGGCCAGGGTTACTACCAAATCGACCTGTTCCAGCGTTTCTATACCATTCCAGGGTGTTTGGGTGGTGGCTGCGAAGGGTTCGCCATTGTTAAAATCGACCAAACTGGTAAAGCTGCGGCCATCGGCTAAGGCGCGTACTGCGGCTACCTGGCCGGGTAAGTAGCCTAAATTAACCACGCTTTGACCGTAGAGGTCGGTTTGGTCGCGGTCGCTCAACGTTTGTTCGATGGTGGTTTGGGCGATAGCTGCGCCTTCCGGCTCTAAGCTGACGGCGATGATGCGCATCCCCTGGCCGACTAAACGTCCCATAATCGCTTCGGCGAGCGGTTGCATTTCGCCCTGGGTAGCCGGACTGTAATCAAATGAAACCAGGGCCACCGAGTCGGGCTGCTGGACATCGATGATGCCGATCTGCTCGCTGATGAGTTGGCGGCGCTGTTCGTCCAGAACTGTGCTGAAGTTGTCGGTTGGTTCTGTCCAGGGGACACGCTGGCCGTTGATAAATTTTCCGGTACCCGGCAACAAGGGCAGTGCAATAAGCGCCACGAAAAGCAACTGTAATACCGCCCGAAGCGCTCGTCCGGCGACTTTCTCAGAGCGGGACAGCGGAACCGGCAAAGTGGCGGGCTGCGGTGGCTGCGTGGCAATCTCATGGAATTTTTGGGCAGCTCGTTGGACATCATCCAGCGGACCGTCGGCTGTGGGGGTAAAGAGTTTTTCTGCCGGCATGAAACTGCCCAAACTGGCGAGCATACCGGTAGTTTCCAGCGGTTGGCTATCGCGATCGTCATCGTCATCGATATCCGTTTGGTCACCGGTTCGTAGGGCTTCAAGCCAGCCGGAAAGATTAGCCGCCGATTGGGTCGGTGCGCCGGTGAGGGCGGCCTGTTCCTCCGCTACTTCCGAGGGTGCGGGTTCGATTTTTTCTGCTTGAGGCGGCGGTGGTGGCGGTGGTTCTTGGGTGGGAACAGCTAGGCCCATTCGCTGCGAGGCGGTGGTGTAATTTTCGCCATCAGCGTCAGTTTCGCTATCGCTCTGTTCGGTTGTTTCTTGGAGTTGGGCCATCCAGCTTGAAACCGTGGCACCGGATTCTTGCTCTTCCAGCGCCATGTCTTGCAGCCATTCCGGGGTATCAAGCTCTTCAAGCGAGCCTTTAAAGAGCCACTCCGGCATGACTAATTCTTCCTCTGGTTCGTCCTCATCTTCAATAGGCTCTTCAGCCTCTTCAACCAATTCTTCTTCAATCAATTCTTCTTCAATTTGAAGGTCGGTTGCAGCGGTTGTGTCTTCTTCGGCCTCAAAAAGTGGGGTATCCGGTTCCACTTCCGTATCGAGGAGCCAGTGAGGCATATCGAGCGTATCATCAGACTCGTCAAATGTGAGTTCGTCATCTTCTGTTTCGGATGGCGGTATATCAGAGGCATCGTCGGAGTCGGAGTCAAGCAGCCAGGCGGGAACATCTGGGGTGTCGTCCTCTTGATCAGCTTCTACTTCATCCGCGTCAGCGTCGAGAAGCCAGGCCGGAGCCGCTGGGGCTTCAGTTGCTTGTTTAGGTGTTTTGATAGGTTGATCCTTGATGGTAACGGATTCTTGAGATTCAGCTTGTAATGTGTCAGGTTCTTCATCCGTATCGAGAAGCCAGGCCGGGGCGACAGGGGTATCATCAGGCCGTTTTGGGATTTTGATGCTGTCCTGGTTATCCGGTTCCTTATCAGACTCGGTGTCGAGGAGCCAGTGAGGGGTATCCACACTATCATCAGGTTCGTCAAACTCGGGTTCGTCTTCTTCTGTTTCGGAGGGGGGGACTTCAGATTGCGTGCCCATAAGCCAGGCCGGCATTATGATGTCGTCATCTTCAGTGGTTGGAGTCGTATCCGGCTCGGAAATCATATCTTCTGCAAGGTAATCGGCCTCAAACGCAGAAGGCTCCAGTTCGCCGGCCTCGATTTCAGCTA
>JAGRBY010000366.1 GCA_020433835.1 Anaerolineae bacterium
GACTTTAACCACACCGTCGAGAATTTCGGTGTGCAGGTTTTTGGGAATAAAGCCACCACCAATACCTTGCAGTGGGTGCGGGCCAGGAGCACCCCCGCTGATAACGGGTGACAGTTCCGGCTCTACGGCCAAGACTTTAAGGTTGGGCCATACTTCTTTCAAAACTTCGGCGGTGCCGGTAATGTGGCCACCGGTGCCGACGCCGGTGATGAGATAATCGAACCCTTCCGGGAAATCACGGATAATTTCTTGGGCGGTGGTACGTTTGTGCGCTTCGATATTGGCCGGGTTTTCAAACTGCTGCGGCATCCAGGCGTTGGGAATTTCTTCGAGAAGTTCCGCCGAGCGGTCAAGAATACCTTTAATACCCAGTGCCCGCGGCGTCAGTTCGCAGGTGGCTCCGTAGGCTTCCATAATACGGCGGCGCTCAACGGTCATCGAGTCGGGCATAACCAGAATAAGTTTGTACCCTTTAACGGCTGCGGCCATGGCCAGGCCGATGCCGGTGTTGCCGGAGGTCGGCTCAACAATGATACTTTCGGGCTTAAGAAGGCCGCGTTCTTCGGCATCTTCAATCATAGACAGGGCGATGCGGTCTTTAATACTGCCGCCCGGATTGGTGCGTTCCAGTTTCATCCACACTTCATGGGTGTCGGGGTAGAGTTTGTTGATCCGTACGTGGGGGGTGTTACCAATGGTTTCTAAAATCGTATTGGCTCGCATAGTATATTCTCCTTGAATTTTATAAATGGTTAGTTAGTTGGTTGGTTAAAGACAAGAAACCAGGGTTTTTAGCATTAAAAAGAGCGTTTTTGGCCGCAAAAGGTTATAAATGCGGTATCAAAACCCTGGTTTCTAAAAAAGTTATGGGTGGTTAAAAGCTATCGTACTGTCTGCACGTTGGAGAGCAGGAAGTAAGGAATAGGGACCCTACTTCTTACTCCCTACTCCCCAACGTAGGGTCTACCTGTCTTTTGTCCGTACGCTCACCTCCGCTTTATGATAAACCTGTGAATGGGGAGGCACGCTGTCGGTTAGCCAGACGTTGCCGCCGATAATAGAATGATGGCCGATGACGGTTTCACCGCCGAGAATGGTGGCGTTGGCGTAGACAGTGACGTGGTCTTCAAGGGTTGGGTGGCGTTTGGTGCCGGCCATCGATTTATGAACTTGCAGTGCGCCTAACGTTACACCGTGATAAAGCTGAACGTGGTTTCCAATGCGGGCTGTAGCGCCGATGACGGTGCCGGTGCCGTGGTCGATGACAAAGGCGCGGCCAATCTCAGCCGCCGGGTGAATATCGATACCGGTTTGGCTGTGGGCATATTCGGTTAGCATGCGCGGCAGCAATGGCACATTAAGGTGTAGAAGGGCGTGAGCCAGCCGATAGATGGCTGTAGCATAAAAGCCGGGATAGGCCACGATGATTTCGGTTAAACTGGTTGCTGCCGGGTCGGAAGCCAACGCTGCTTTAGCATCGCTGATCATCATCCCATACAGAGCCGGTAAGGCAGCAGAAAACTGTTGGATGACGTGGGTGGTGTCGATGGCCAGCGGGTCGAGCAGGTGCCTTAATTGTTCCATCAACTCTGTATAGCGTACCGATTTTGTGGGTGCTTGGCGGTCGTTATTGGGAAAGAGATAATCAAATATTCTGTCGGCCAAGTGACGGACATCGGATTTTGACGGAACATGGCCCAGTGAGTCAACCAAAGATTGACGCTGCAGCGGTTTCTGGGAAAAAGCATTAAAACGTCTTTTGTCGAGCTTATCTTTGACAATTGGGTTCGAAAAGTGATATAGTGTCGTCATTGCTATGCCCCTGTTATCCATTTCTGTATTTGTTGCTTATTCTAGTAGGCAAGTTTGTCTTGCTTACCTTACCTTGTGACTGGTCAATCAAATCTGTTTAATTGATTTGATATCATCAGTTTACCGTGTTACCGTACCTTAGGCGTGCCAAAAAGCGTACCAGAGAGCGTGCTTGCACAGCAATTTTCAATATAGTCCTCAAACCCAACAGCTTTTGGCTGAAGTTTTGCGACAATGATGACTCGCAAAAACGCAATAGTGACCGATCGGAAGAACAACGATGTTGGAAATACAGTTATTGGGAGCACCTCGCTTTATGCAAGCGGGTAACCCCTTAAAACTTAGTCGGCGTAAATCGATTGCCTTGCTTGCTTATCTGGCTGTGACCCGTCAGCCTTACCCGCGCGATGTGATAGCGGGGTTATTCTGGCCCGAATTTGACCAATCGGCGGCCCGTATGAATTTACGACGCGATCTTTCCTGGCTGCGGCAGCAACTGCCGGAGGATATTCTCCTAATTGATCGTTCGGATATAGAGTTTAACGCAAAGGCGGATGTTCGAATCGATGTTCATCAGCTCGAAGCGGGCCTGGCTTCATCGCAGTCTCATGACCACCCCGATGACACCCTGTGTGCTGAATGTTCCCAATCGATTATGAAAGCCATCGAACTGTATCAAGGCGAGTTTATGGCCGGTTTTAGCCTGGCGGATTGTGTCGAGTTTGACGAGTGGCTTTTCTTTCAGCGCGAGCAGCGGCGTCAGGAAGTATCTGTGGGCTTGCAGCGTTTGGTCACCTGGTGTTGCCAGCAAAAATCACTTGAGGCCGGAATAAACTACGGTCGTCGCTGGCTCAGCCTCGATCCGTTGAATGAGTCACCCCATCGTGCCCTCATGCAGCTTTATGCTTGGTCCGATCAGCCGGCGGCGGCTTTACGCCAATACGATGAATGTGTTCGCCTGCTCGATGAGGAGTTCGGCATTGCCCCCGAGCCGGAGACAATGACGCTGTGCGAGGCCATAAAAGCCAATCGCCTGATCATCTCGGTATTTAAAGAAAGAGAGGGAACGCTACCTGCGGCTAAAGAGGCTGTAGCGCTTAAGACGCCGGCTGTGCCTCCGGCTAAAACACCCTCGCTGCCCCCCTTTCTAAAGGAAGAGACAACCCCGGAACCGGCCACGATCTTTGTGGCACGTGAGCGAGAGCTGGCGGAATTAGAGTCCGCACTCGATTCGGCGCGGACCGGCCAGGGCCAAATTATGTTTGTTATTGGCGGGGCCGGACGGGGCAAATCCATCTTGACGCAAGAGTTTGCCCGTCGAGCGCAAGCCGCCGATACGGACTTGGTGGTGGTCAGCGGCTACTGCGATGCTATGACCGGCGTCGGCGATCCCTACCTGCCCTTTCGCGGGGCGCTAACCATGCTAACCGGCGATGTCGAGGCGAAATGGGCCGGAGGGTTGATCAGCCAAACCCACGCCCGACGCTTATGGGAGTTGATGCCCCTCACCCTGCCGGCTCTGGTTGAGCACGCACCTGACCTGATCGGCAACTTTATTCCGGCTCAGGCTTTGCAAAACCGGGCCGAAACCGTGGCCACGCCCGAAACGCCCTGGCTCAAATCATTAACCACGCTAACCACCTCTGAAACGAGCAGCGGCCTGGAACAGCAGCGTATCTTTAGCCAGTTTACGGCTCTGCTCAAAGCCATCGCTGCCCAGCGGCCTATTCTTTTGATTATTGAAGATTTGCACTGGGTCGATACCGCCTCTAGCGGGCTGCTCTTCCATTTAAGTCGACAGATAGCCGAGAGCCATATTCTCATTATCGGCACCTATCGCCCTGAGGAAGTGCCGTTGAGCTGGACCGATGATCGTCACCCGCTGGCCGGCATCGTCAGCGAGATTAAGCGGCAGCACGGTGACATCTGGCTCGATCTGGGCGACCTGACGGCTATCGAGGGGCGACAGTTTGTGGATGCCTATCTGGACACGCAGCCCAACAAACTCGACAATGCGTTTCGAGAGGCGTTGTTCCGCCATACCGATGGGTACGCACTGTTCACGGTAGAACTGCTGCGCGACATGCAAGATCGCGGCGATTTAATTCGGGATGAAAACGGGGCCTGGACAACCGCCGATGTCATCAACTGGCGCACCCTACCGGCCAAGGTTGAAGGCGTTATTGAGAAGCGTATTCAAAGTTTGGAAGTCGAGTGGCAGTCTGTTCTCACGGTGGCCAGCGTAGAAGGCGAAATCTTTACCGCCGAGGTCATCGCCCGCGTGCAAGCATTAGATGAACGGGGGCTGGTTCTCCAGTTGAGCCGCGAGCTTGATAAGCAGCATCGGCTGGTTACGGCGCAAACGTTGGAACGCGTGGGCCGACAGCGCCTGTCTCGCTATCGTTTTCGACACCATCTTTTCCAGCACTACCTTTATCACAATCTCGATATGATGGAAAGGAACTATTTGCACGAGGCGGTTGGCAACGTGTTGGAGTCGATGTATGCCGACCGGACTGAAGATGTCGCTGTGCAATTAGCCTGGCATTTTCAGGAGGCCGGGCTGGTTGATAAAGCCATCACCTATTTACAGCAGGCCGGTGATGTGGCGGCGCGGGTGTATGCCCACGCCGAAGCTGTTGCATCGTATCAGCAGGCGCTGAGCTTGAGTAAACAGTACGGGGCACCCCCTCAAGATTTAATGGCCATTTACATGCGTTTGGGCCGAACTCTGGAGCTGAATTCTCAATTTGACGAGGCCCTGACCAGCTACGAAGAAATGGAACGTGTTGCCCGGCAGCAGGGCTATCGCCCCATGGAGTTGGCCGCAATGATGGCGCAAGTGACGCTGTATGCCACCCCCACCCCGCTTCATGATCCGGTCAAGGGGCCAGCCTTAGGCCAGGAAACGCTAGCATTGGCGCGTGAATTGGGTGATGTGGCGGCTGAAGCCAAAACCCTGTGGAACTTATCATTGGGTGGTATGTGGAGCGGGCGCACCATCGAGGGGATTGCTTACGGCGAGCGGGCCGCCTATTTAGCCCGCAAACACGATCTCACTGACCTACTGGCTTATGCGCTTAACGACCTGGGTATGCTCTACCTGACTCGCCTGCGCCTGGCGCAAGCCAAGCAAGCGCTAGAGGAAGCGGGCCACTTGTGGCGCAAGCTTGATAATTTACCGATGTTGACCGATAGTTTGAGCATGAAGTGTGCTGCCCATATTCAGGCCGGCGAGTATAAACAGGCCGTAGACCATTCGGATGAGGCTTTTCAAATAAGCGAGGCCAGCAACAACCTGTGGGGGCAGTCATTTAGCCGTATGTTTATCTGTTGGGCCTATTGGGAAATGGGTCAACCGGATCAGGCAATAGCTCTGGCCCAAAGAAGCCTGCGCCAGGGAAAACAGGCCGGGTTTATCGCATCGCAGGTTCTAACCGGCGGCTATTTGGCCGCTATCTACGCCGGTTTGGGCGCAATTGAGCTGGGTCTGGCTATGGCCCAGCAGTCCGTCACCGCCGCGGAAACGCAGTTTCCGCACTTTCGCTGTCACCCGCTGGGGGTTTTGGCGCAGCTGCACCTCTTAAACGGAGACCTGGCCGAAGCTGAGGCCATTGTTGAACAGGGCAAGCGCGATTTTTACGGCGATGCCCATCCGGCCTGGAATATGCGGATCAACATCGCGGATATCGAGCTGGCCTTTAAGCGCACTGACTATGAGCGAACAATTGCGCTGGCAGATGATGTCCTCCCCGTATTACGCCAAAATGATTTCCTTACCTATATGGCTACCTTCCTTCATCTTAAAAGCCAGGCCCTGCTGGCTCTTGGTCAGGTTGAAGCGGCTCGGGCGGGCTGGCTCGAAGCCCAAGCTGTTGCTCAAACTTCCGGTTCGCGAGCCTCGCTCTGGCCTAGCTTATTGGCCTTGAGCCAACTTGAGTCTGATCCTGCTGTGGCGCAGCGTCTTCATCAGCAAGCCAGAGAGATTGTTGAGTTTATTACCGCTAATATCAGCGATACCGGCTTGCGCGCCGGCTTTCTTAACCAACCCCAGGTGCAGGCCGTATTTGAAAACGGCACCCCATCGGCCTAAGACGTTGGCCGGTTTTAACGTGCCACATTAGAAAATAAAAAGATGCTCAATGTGAGAGGGAATGTTCTTTGCCTCTGCTTCATCAGCGTTATACCCGGTTTCGAGCCAAAACTCACAGCAAGGCACAAACGTGCAGGCTGCCATACCGACTAAAACATCAGACTGCCAGATTTTTTCGAGGATATTTATAATGAATTTCATGATAATAACTCCTTTATTGTTCTTTCTGATGATAGATTTATGATTACAGCGTGTAGCTTTCCGTAAGCCACATAAACTGGTTGCGGATGGGGGCGTAAGTGGGAACCGGGTCGACAGCTTCTACCAGGTCAGCCCCCTCCCCGGCAGAAGTCGGCGTAGTTGGGCTTGCGGCGCTCCAGATTGAAAGCGTCTGTAAAAAGGTTTGGCGCGATACCGTTGAGTCTGACCGTTCCTTTGATAGCCTGTTAACCGGCTCTGTAACAGGCTTTGAGATTTGGGGGTTATCGTTCACCATAGTAAGCTCCTCATCGTGTTTATTAGTTCCCAATGTGTTTTTTAGAAAGCGTTCCAGTAACCGGCTGACCTGCTTTGGTTGCTCCAAGTTGCTGACGTGGCCGGCATTGGGGATGATTTCAAGCGTTGCGCCCGGAATGCTTTCGGCCATCTGCCGCGCCTCATGGGGCGGTCGCGCCAGATCATCAGCCCCCACAATGACCATTGTCGGAGCTGTTATTTGGGGCAGGCGCTCTAATTGTGAGGCCCGAGAAAAAATACCTTGCCCGATACCGACGATGCCGGGGATTTGCGCGGCATCAAAAGATGATAGATTGGCTTTGAACCGGCTAACGATATCGGGGTCGTGTTGCATGGTTATGGGTGAAAAAAAGAGGGGGACAATCTCGTCTTGCAGCGGTGTCGGAATAAGACCAATCTTCTCTACCAGGCGCAGCATCCCAAAATAGTAAACATGGGTTTCGGGCAATTCCGGCCCCAGATAGGTATCTAACAGAGCCAGGGCCACGACCGCTTCAGGATGCGCTAAGGCCAGATGGACGCCCCACATACCGCCAACGGAGCTGCCCACAACAGCGAAATGATCCAACCCCAGGGCCTGCGTAAAAGTCCACATATCTTCAGCCAACTCTTCGAGCGAATAGGGATTGCCCGGCGGCGGGTCCGAACATCCGTGGCTCCATAGATCGGGGACAATACAGCGGTAAGTGGTTGACAGGGCGGCTATTTGCGGCTGCCACATAGCGTTATCCCAGAGGTAACTATGGCCGAAGATGATGGGGAAACCACGGCCGTATTCTTCGTAGTACATTGTGCTGTTTTTTATGGTTACCATTGACATGGGTTTAAGTCCTTATAGTTGGTTGGTTGACATGCCCGTTGGGTGCTTCACCTGCGAATTATCGAACTGAGATTAGGATACTAAATTTTGATGGATTTGTCTGTCACACGATCAGGACAGTTTTGTCGTACAATCGGGACAATCTGATACTGGTTGTGGTGGCT